>JAISLQ010000050.1 GCA_031290885.1 Acidaminococcales bacterium | reverse complement strand
CGGCACACGCCGTTCTTCAACGGATACCGGCCGCAGTTTTACTTTCGGACGACGGACGTTACGGGCGTGATAACCCTGCCGGAAGGGGTGGAGATGGTCATGCCGGGGGACAACATCTCTACGGACATAGAACTGATAACGCCGATAGCGATAGAGGAGAAGCTGCGTTTCGCCATCCGTGAAGGCGGGCGCACGGTAGGTTCCGGCGTGGTCGTTTCGATAAATCAGTAGCGGCGCTTTGGCGGGCGAAACAATAAAACAACGGCCCGTACGGCAATTAAAAAAGCGCATCGTCGGGATGATGCACGAAACGGAAAGGGAGGCAACAGGCGTGAAAGAGAAAATACATCCTGATTTTGGGGTGACCAAGGTAGTCTGCGCTTGCGGCAATGCGTTTGAAACAGGGTCGGTGCGGAAAAATTTGCGGGTAGACGTTTGTTCCAAATGCCATCCGTTTTTTACCGGCCAGCAACGCAATGTAGCCGCGCGCGGGCGCATTGAGAAATTCAAAAAACGCTACGGCGAGAATGTTTGAAACCGGCGCCGACATTTGGCGGCAACTTGGGCAGGGCGTTTTTGGCTCTGCCCTGTTTGTATAAGTTGGGGAGCGAAAGCATGGAGAAAAATCCTATCGGCGGACAAGCGGTAATCGAGGGCGTCATGATGCGGGGTCCGTCCGGGCTGGCCACGGCCGTGCGCAAACCTGACGGCGAAATAGTCGTAAACAAAAAGCCGTTTGTAACCATCGCTTCCCGGCATCCTATCTTGAAAAAGCCTTTTCTGCGCGGCTTCGTCATGCTTGCCGAATCGCTTGCCTGTGGGATAAGGGAACTTTCCTGGTCGGCCCGGGAAGCGGGCGAAGAAGGGGAGCAGCTTACCGCGCGCGATTTGGCGTTGACTATGGCTTTTGCCGTTTTTTTGGCGGTCTTGCTTTTTATTGTCATACCCACCTATATGGCGAGGTTTCTGTCCGGCAGCGGCTTCGGTCATTTCTGGCTGAACATGGCGGAAGGCTTGTTGCGGCTTGCCATTTTTTTGCTGTATGTCGTGGGAATTTCCCTGATGAAAGATATACGGCGGGTATTTCAGTATCACGGCGCCGAACACAAGACCATTAACGCTTATGAGGCGGGGGCGGAACTTACGCCTGAGAAGATACAGGGATTCAGTACGCTGCATCCGCGCTGCGGGACCAATTTCCTGCTTATCGTGATGGTAATAAGCATAGTCATCTTTGCGTTTTTGGGCTGGCCGAGCCTTCTTTGGCGGATCGTTTCACGGGTGCTTTTGATGCCGGCGGTGGCCGGCATAAGTTATGAAATAATCCGTTTTGCCGGAAACAATTTCCAATATCGGTTGGTCAGGCTGCTGATAATGCCCGGCCTTTTGCTGCAAAAACTGACCACCCGCGAGCCGTCCGGCGAACAGATAGAAGTGGCGGTAAAAGCCCTGGAAGCGGTTTTGCCGGAGGCGGCCGCGGAAGGGGCGGCCGGCGGCGAAGGGCGGGGCCTGGGTTTTGCCGGCTGATTTATAAGAGGTAGGATTATGTTGAGCAAACTGCAGGCGATTGAAGATCATTATCTTGATCTGGAAAACAAAATAAGCGACCCGGACGTTATCGCGCGCCAGGGCGAATGGCAAAAATATACCCGGGAACGCGCGCGTCTTACGGATTTGGTGGAAAAATTCCGCGAATACAAAAAAATATTGGCCGACCTTTCGGACGCGCAAACCCTGCTGCGAGAAGAAACCGACACGGAAATGCTGTCTCTGGCGCAAAACGAGTTTGACGCGGCCAAAAAAAAGATCGGCGCGGCGGAACAAGAACTGAAAATGTTGCTTTTGCCCAAAGACGAAAATGACGAAAAAAACGCGATCCTTGAAATTCGCGGCGGCGCGGGCGGCGACGAAGCGGCGCTTTTTGCGGGCGATCTTATCCGCATGTACAGCCGTTACGCGGAAAGCGAAGGCTGGCGCGTCGAATTTATGGATGCCAACCCCACAGGACTGGGCGGCTTTAAAGAAGTCATTGTAATGATTCACGGGGACGGGGCGTATGGCCGGCTGAAATACGAAAGCGGCGTGCACCGCGTGCAGAGGGTGCCGGAAACTGAATCCGGCGGCCGGATACATACCTCGACCGTAACTGTGGCGGTTTTGCCGGAAGCCGAAGACGTTGAGGTGGAAATAAACCCCGTTGATTTGCGGATAGACACTTATTGCGCCAGCGGCGCCGGCGGCCAGTATGTCAACAAGACCGAATCGGCGGTACGGATTACGCACTTGCCGACGGGAATAGTTGTGCAGTGCCAGGATGAAAAATCCCAACTGCAGAACCGGGAAAAATGTATGCGCGTATTAAGGGCCAAACTTTTGGAAGCGGCGCGGGAAGGCCAGCGCGCGGCGGTGGCGGAGAGCCGTAAAAATCAGGTTGGGACGGGCGATCGCAGCGAAAGGATAAGGACTTACAATTTCCCGCAAGGCCGGGTAACCGACCATCGAATCGGCCTGAACCTACATAAATTGGAAGAGGTTTTGAACGGCGGCCTGAAAGAACTGACAGACGGGCTGGCCGCCGCCGTTCAGGGCGAACGCCTGAAACAGGCGCGGTGATAATGAAAGGCAAAAGCCAGGCGCGAAAAATCAATGAGCTCATTGACCTGACAAAGCGGTATTTCATTGGCCGGTCCGTGGAAAACCCGCGACTGGACGCGGAAATGCTGCTTTGCCACATTCTCGGGAAAGACAGGGTATATCTTTACGTTCATTTTGACCAGCCGCTGGAAGAGGCGGAAATAGACGCTTACCGGGAACTTGTCAGGCGCAGGGCGGGCGGGGAGCCAATAGCCTATATAACGGGGCGGAAGAGTTTCATGGGCATGGAGTTTGCCGTCAGCCCGGATGTTTTGATTCCGCGCCCGGAAACGGAGTTTTTGGCGGAAGCGGCGATAAAATACTGCCGAGGGAAAAAGGCGCGGTTTTTGGATGCCGGCACAGGCAGCGGGGCATTGGCCATAAGCGTATTGCGAAGCTGCCCGGACGCGCGCGCCGTGGCGCTTGACATATCCTTGGCCGCTTTGGGGCTGGCCAAAAAAAACGCGGAAAAGTTTTCCCTGGCCGGGCGGATAGAATTTATAAATTCTGACATCGGCGACTTTTTTGATTGCGCGGACGCGGAAAAATTCGACCTGATAATTTCCAACCCGCCTTACGTCCCGAGCGGCGAAATCGCCGCGCTGTCGCGTGAGGTGCGGAAAGAGCCGCTTTTGGCTTTGGACGGTGGAAGGGACGGGCTGCGTTTTTACCGGCTGATCCTGGGGCGGGGCAAAAGGCTGCTGGCGGCAGGCGGAAGTATTTTTTTGGAGATTGGCTCCACGCAGGCCGCCGCCGTGTCGGACATGGCGCGAGAGGCCGGGTTTGCGCGCTGCGCGGTGATTAAGGATTACGCCGGGCTTGACCGGACGGCGCTTGTTTCGGAAGGCGGATTTTAAATGCGTACGCTGCTTTGGCGGCTGGAACGAGGCAAAGACAATACCGCCGCTTTGTCGGAAGCCGCCGCCCTGATCCGGGGCGGCGGCACGGTGGCGTTTCCAACGGAGACGGTTTACGGGCTGGGCGCCGACGGCCTGTCCGAAACGGCGGTGAAAAAAATTTTTGCCGCCAAAGGGCGCCCGGCGGACAATCCGCTCATCCTGCACATTGCCGACAAAGGAAAAATAAGGCTTTTGGCGCGAGAAGTGCCGGATTGCGCGGAAAAATTCATTGAAAATTTCTGGCCAGGCCCACTTACGCTTGTCTTGAAAAAAAGGCGGCAGGTACCCGACGCCGTAACGGCGGGGCTTGATACTGTGGCGGTCAGGATGCCGTCGCATCCGGTGGCGGCCCGGTTCATAAACATTTGCGGTACGCCGCTGGCCGCGCCTTCGGCGAACATTTCCGGCCGCCCCAGCCCTACCGAAGCCCAAGCTGTGGCCGACGACCTCATGGGCAGGATCGGGGGGATAATTGACGGCGGCAGCGCCGCGTGGGGAATAGAATCGACCGTAGTGGACTGCGCGGTTTCCCCGCCGGTTATATTGCGCCCGGGCGCGGTTACGCGCGAAGACATAGAAAAGGTGTCGCCCGTGCGGGAAGGGGAGCAAGGCAGCGGCGCGCCCCGTTCGCCTGGCATGAAGTATCGCCATTACGCGCCGCGGGCGCCGCTTTATCTCTTGTCGCCGGCTGACGCGGCACGTCTCGCCGCTTTTCTCATAAGCCAGGGGCAAGGGAGATCGCGCGTCGGCGTACTGGCCGGACGCGACCTTTTAGACGACCTGCCGGCAGGGATCATCGGCCTGGGCGGTTGGCGCGGCGAACAGGACTACGGGCTGCTGGCGGCCAATCTTTATCAATGGCTGCGGGAATTTGACCGGCGCGGGGCGGAACTTATCTTGGCGCAGCCGGTCGCTGCGGCGGGAATAGGCCGGGCGGTCAACAACCGCCTTTTTAAAGCGGCCGGCGGCAAGTTTTTTGTTTTTGGCTGAAAAGGGCGGCCGGCCGGTCGCGGCGCGGGCAGGCGGCGGGATTGATTGCGATTGCGCAAGCCTGTTTTCTTTGATATGATATATATGACATAGGCGGGGATAACTTTTGCGATGCACACAGTCCTTTTTGTTTGCAGCGGCAACACTTGCCGCAGCCCGATGGCGCAATTTCTTTTGCTGCGCAAAATAAAAGACAAAGGCCTGTCCGGCCGGCTCCATGTACTGTCCGCCGGGCTTTGCGCCCGCGCGGGCGACGAAATGGCGGCGGCGGCGCGGGTGTCCATGCGCAAAAGGGGGATTGAGCCGGGCGGTTTTTTCGCGCGCGCGGTGGACGCGGAGACCGTTGGCCGGGCGGATGTCATTATCACCATGACTTTGGCTCAGCTCGGGGCATTAACAGCTTCTTTCCCGGCCGCGCGGGGAAAAGCCTTCCTGTTGGGGGATTTTTGCGGCGGCGGCGACGTGCCGGATCCTTTCGGCGGCGGCGGCGAAGAATACGAAGCCTGCGCCGCCCGGCTGGAAGACATGCTCGGGCAGGCAATGGAAAAAATAACCGTAATGTTGGGTGATGAAAAGTGAAAATCGTGCTATCTTGCGATCACGGCGGCTATAAACTGAAAGAGAGCGTAAAGGGCTTGTTGTCCGAGGCGGGCATGGACTTTGAGGATTACGGCGTGTTTGACGAGAAGCCGGCCGATTATCCCGAAATAGCCGCGCGCGTTTGTGCCGCCATAAAAGACGGGCGTTTCGCGCGCGGCATACTTATTTGCGGAACCGGCGTGGGCATGTCAATTGCCGCCAATCGGTTCTCAGGCATAAGGGCCGCTTTGTGCGGCGACGAATTTTCCGCGCGGATGAGCCGCGAACATAACGACGCCAATGTGCTTTGCCTGGGCGGACGGACAATCGGGCCAGGATTGGCGCTTCTTATAACAAGAAGCTGGCTGGAGACGGAATTTACCGGCGGCCGGCACACGCGCCGCTTGGCGATGATAGATAAAACATAATGAAAATCGGCAATATGGCATTATTTAAGGGGGAACACTGTTGAAATGACTTTGCTGAAAAATACGGACAAAGAGCTCCATAGCGCCATTGTCAGGGAACTGAACCGCCAGCGGGACAAAATCGAACTGATCGCGTCCGAGAACTTCGTCAGCTATCCCGTTCTGGAGGCGCTGGGCAGCGTACTGACCAACAAGTACGCCGAAGGCTATCCGGGCAAACGCTATTATGGCGGCTGCGAATATGTGGATGAAGTGGAAACGCTCGCGATTGAACGGGCAAAGGGACTGTTCGGCGCGGAGCACGCCAATGTGCAGCCACATTCCGGCGCCCAGGCCAATATGGCGGTGTATTTTTCCGTTTTGCAGCCGGGCGATGCCATTTTGGGCATGAACCTGGCGCACGGCGGGCATTTGACCCACGGCAGCCCGGTGAACTTCTCCGGCCTTTTATACAAAATCGTGCCTTACGGCGTAACCGAACGGGAAGAAACCATTGACTACGACCTTTTGCGCGCCTTGGCGCTTGAGCACAAGCCCAAATTGCTCGTGGCCGGGGCGAGCGCCTATTCGCGGTTCATAGACTATGAGAGAATGGCCGCGATCGCCAAAGAAGCGGGCTGCCTCTTCATGGTGGATATGGCGCATGTGGCCGGCATCATTGCCGCAGGCCTTCATCCGTCGCCCGTGCCTTGCGCCGACTTTGTAACTACCACCACGCACAAGACGCTGCGCGGGCCGCGCGGCGGCATGATCCTTTGCAAGGAAAAATACGCCAAGACAATTGACAAGACTATTTTTCCGGGCATCCAGGGCGGCCCCTTAATGCATGTCATAGCCGCCAAAGCGGTTTCTTTCGCGGAGGCGGCGACGCCGGAATTTAAACGCTACCAGCAAAACGTGATTAAAAACGCGGCGGTTTTGGCCGCGGAACTGACCAAGGCGGGCTTTCGCGTAGTGTCCGGCGGCACCGACAACCACATGATGCTGCTCGATCTTCGGCCGCAGGGCATAACCGGCAAGGACGCGGAAAAATTGCTTGACGCGGTCGGCATTACGGTCAACAAGAACGCCATACCTTTCGATCCGGCCAGCCCGTTTGTTACCAGCGGCATAAGGCTGGGAACGGCGGCGGCAACCACTCGCGGCTTTGACGAGGGCGCGATGGGGGAAGTCGCGGCGATTATCGCCCTTGCGCTGAAAAACGCCGGCGACCGGGCGGCCGCCGCCCAGTCATCGCTCAGGGTAGCGAAGCTTTGCGGCAGTTACCCGCTCTACCCCGAAATCAGCTGATATGCCCCCGGCAAAAACACGGACGAAATTTAGCGGCCAATTCGCCGCCCCGCGTGGCGCAAAACGCCGCACAGCCCGTAGCGACGGAGATTTTGGACAAAGCGGCGCGGCAAAAGCCGCAAATGGCCGCTATTTCAGCCAAGAGCAGTATTTTGCAGGAAAAGGATAGTTATCCATGCGCGATATAACCCGCCCGGACTGGGACGAATATTTCATGGAATTTGCCTTGGCCGCCGGGAAAAGATCTACCTGTTTAAGGCGCGCCGTGGGCGCTTTGCTCGTAAAAAACAAGCGTATATTGGCGACAGGCTATAACGGCGCGCCGCAAGGCCTTAAACATTGCGGCGAAACCGGTTGCCTGCGGCAGAAGCTCAACGTGCCGTCCGGGAAAATGCACGAACTTTGCCGCGGCCTGCACGCCGAACAAAACGCGATCATCCAGGCGGCCCTGCACGGCGTGCCCATTGCCGGCTCAACGCTTTACTGTACCCATCAGCCCTGCGTGGTTTGCGCGAAAATGCTGATCAACGCCGGCGTGGAAAAAATAGTTTTCGCCCATCCTTACCCTGACGAGTTGGCGGAAAACATGCTGAACGAGGCCGGAATACAATTGGCCGTTTTGTCGCTCCCATAGCCGGGGCGGCGAAAAGCGCCCGCTTTAGGGCGCGGTGGCCGGCGAATTGACAACAGGGCGGTAAATAATGTAAACTTACGGTGATGTCATATTTTATCGGATACGGCTCTGCCTTCGGCAGAGGGAGGGTTGCCGGTTTGCATACTTATGTCGTGGCGTTTGTCATAGGCCTGGCCGCCTGTTACATATTGACGCCGCCGGTCAGTCGGCTGGCGGCAAGGTTAGGCGCGATCGACCGGCCGGATCACCGCAAGGTGCACAAAGCCCCCGTGCCGCGCATGGGCGGCCTTGCCATATATGCGGGCTTTGTCGCCGCCATTTTTGCCAGCGTGCATTTAAGTCATGAAATAGCCGGATTGCTTTTGGGCGGCACGCTGATTGTCATAATAGGCGTTATTGACGATATATGCCAGCTGCCGGCGAAGCTGAAACTGCTGGGGCAGGTAGCCGCGGCGGGCGTGCTCGTCCTGTTCGGCGTGAAAATCGAATGGCTTACCTACCCCGGCACTGGCGGCTATCTTTATATGGATCATTTCTCCGTCCCCGTTACCATTTTGTGGGTGGTGAGCATGACCAACGCGCTCAATCTGATTGACGGGCTGGACGGCCTGGCGGCCGGGGTGTCGATGATCGCGTCTTTGACCGTCTGCCTTGTCGCCGTCCAGAACGGGCTTTATCCGGTGGCGGTGATGACGGCCGCTTTGGCGGGCGCGACCTTTGCCTTTATCAAGTATAATTTCAACCCGGCTTCTATTTTTATGGGCGATACGGGCAGTATGTTCTTGGGCTATATGCTGGCGGCCATTTCGGTATTCGGCGTGGTCAAGAGCGCGGCCGCCATTGCCCTTCTGACGCCGGCGGTCGCCTTGGGGCTGCCGATCATAGATACCTGCTGCGCTATTTTGAGGCGCTACAGCAACGGCAAACCTATTTTCCAGCCGGACAAAGGCCATTTGCACCACCGGCTGCTGGCGGCCGGATTGAGCCAGAAACAAGCTGTTTTCCTCATGTATCTCATCAGCGCGGCGCTCAGCGCCAGCGCGGTGTTTTTTACCGGTTACGTCAATTGGGCCGGCCTGGCGGTTATCGGCTTGGTCATTGCGGCGGTGTTTGTCGGCGCGAAGAAAATGGGCATTCTCAATGATATATGACCGGCGGCTTTGGCAAACGGGCGGCAAGGCTTTTCTCCGATTTTGCCGTTGCCCCGGGCGCCCAAAACATGAGCCGCCCAATGAGATATTTATTGCGCCCGGCTTTAATCCTTGCAGGAATTGCAAGTGTTTTGTAGAATAAATGTCAGAAAGTTATATTTTTGTTAAATCCGCCGTTCGCCGATCCTCGTAACTGCCTCAAATAAAAAGGGGTTGCCGGTGAAAAATAAATGGGACGAGATATTTTTAGCTTTTTCTTTTATGTCTTTCGTCAGCTCCACTTTGATCGGCTGCCTTATATCAGGCTATTTTGCCGGCAAATGGGTTGACGGCAGGTTTGCCGTTTATCCGGCGGGACGGATCGGAGGGGTAGTTTGCGGCATGGTTGTTGCCGTCTGGGCAATTGCGCGGCATCTAAAGGATAATTTCGTCAAACACGCCAAGAAAAGAGAATAATGCCAATTCGCAGTGATTCCCCGCTGAAAATAATAGGGCGGTTTTTGTTGGCGGCCGGACTGGTTTCTCTTCCTTTTGTGATAGCGGCGTCGCTGATGCGCAAATTCGCCGTTTCCGCCGCCTTGGCGGCGGGATTTGCCGCCGGCGCGGTTGACAACGCGGTAATGTTGGGGGGCATTGCCAGAAGTTCTCGAAAAAGCGGGGCAAAGGCTTTTGCCCTTATGAAAAGGAACATGTTTCTGAGAGTTGCCATTGCGGGCGCGGTATGTTTCCCGGCCATCAAAGCCGGGATAAATATGTTCTGGTTTTTCTTGGCTTTTTGTCTTGTGCATGTGGTTTGCCTGGTTTTTGTCGTAATCATCGCGCGCGAGGGCGCAAAGCTCCCTGGGCGCGGAAAGGAGTGAAAAGCGTGACAGCGGAAAGTTCAATAATTGATTTTGGCACAAAGGAGGTCGCCGGTTTTGTCGTAAACACACAGACAATTTATATGTCTTGGCTGACCATGGCGCTGGTGGCGATCCTTTTGTTCGCGGCCGGGCGCAATCCCAAGCTTGTGCCGGGCAAGTTGCAATTGTGCGTTGAAATGGTTTTTGACTTTGTGTTGGGGCTGGTTAAAAACAACTTGACTGAAACCGGCAGGGAATTAGTGGGGTCGTTTTTTGTTACTTTGTTCCTGTACATCTTTATCGGCAACGAATTGGGGCTTGTGCCGCAACTCTTTACGCCTTTGCATGTGCACATAACGTCCCCCACCAACGACATAAACACGACCCTCGGGCTGGGGTTTATGGTGATCATTACCATTCAGGTCCTTGGCGCCGCGCGGCACGGCCTCTCTTATTTCAAGCATTTTTTCCAGCCGATGCCGATCATGTTTCCCATAAACCTCTTGGATGAATTGTTAAGGCCATTTACCATGGCTTTTCGTCTGTTCGGCAACATTGTCGCGGGCGAGATACTGCTGATCGTCCTGTACCGGCTGGCCATGTGGCTGGTTCCGGAGATATGGGTCGGCTTCAGCTTGGCGATCGGATTGATCCAGGCGATTATCTTTACGTGCCTCAGCATCTGCTATATGCGCGGGGTATTTGCCGCACACGATTCGCATTGAGCAAATTATTTATAAATTATAAAATTATGAATTTTGAAAGGATGGAGTAAAATTGGAACAGACGATCATTATAGCAAGCTCCGCAGTAGGCGCGGCGATTATCTGCTTTGGCGCGGCGATTGCCGCAGGGTTCGGCAACAGCTTTTTGGGCAGCAGGGCGCTGGAAAGCATGACCCGCCAGCCGGAACTGGCCGACAAGATTCTTGTCAATTCGCTTATTTACATGGGACTGATTGAAGCCGTGCCGATCATCGGCATAGTCATCGCCATAATCCTAGTATTGGCCAACCCCTTTATCTGACGCGCGGGAAAAGTATGACTGAAATCAGCCGGCGCCGCCTTTTGCCGGTGCCGGTCGGATAAGAAAGGAGTGCCTTTTTTTGGTCGATATTAATTGGACTCTGGTTGCGCAAATTTTCAATTTTTTGATTTTGTTCGCTATTGTGGCTCTTTTCGCCTACAAACCCATAGTAAAGATCATGGACGAGCGGCAAAGGCGCATAGCTGAAAGCATGGAGAACGCCGAGACCGTAAGGCTGGGCGCGCAAAAAGCCAAGGCGGAATATGAACATCAGTTGGACGAGGCCCGCGCGCAGGCGCAGGAGATTATTGACAAAGCCAAAAAAACGGCCAATGACGCTTGCGAACAAATGCTGGCCGAAGCCCGCGCCGAACAGGAACAGATTGTCAAGAGCGCCAAAGAACAGATTGAGCGGGAGAAAGTCAACGCGCTCCTGGCGGTCAGGGGCGAAGTGGTCGCTTTAAGCATGCAACTGGCCAGCAAAGTTGTCGAGAAAAAACTTGACGAGGAAACCGACCGCAAGCTCATCAACGAATTCCTGGACGAAATTACCAGTAAGTCCGGCGGACTGCCATGCTGAACACGACGCATGAAATCGCCGGCAAGTATGCCCAGGCGCTTTTTGAATTGGCGCGGGAAGAAGGTTCCTTGCCCAAAGTGAAAGAAGACATCCGATTTATGGCCGCTGTTTTTGCGCAAAACGCGCAAATAGGGGATTTTTTGGAAAACCCTTTCGCGGAAAGAAACGCCCGGAAAAATGCAATTGAAGAAATATTCAAGGCTTATGTCCAGCCGCTCTCTTTGAAGTTCATCTTGGTGCTGGCGGAGAAAAGAATGGAAAAATTGCTGCCGCTTGTTTTGAAAGCTTTTAACAGCTTGCTTTACGAGGAAGAAGGCATCGTGGAAATACGCGTTACCACGGCGAGGAATTTGTCCGAAAGCGAATACGGGCTGATTTCGGAGAAACTGGCGGCGGCTTTGAAAAAGCCGGTAATGCTTGAACGGCACGTGGACAAAGGCATAGTAGGCGGGATGATTGTCCAAATAGGCGACCGGCTGATAAATGGCAGCGTAAGCAAAAAGCTGCGAGATTTCAGTCGGCTGCTTGATAATATAAATTCCGACGCGAAAGGGGCGGCGGACGCGGGATGAAACTGAAAAATGAAAGCCTTGCCGCCATCAAGCGGCAAATACGCTCTTATGCGGTCGGCGCGCAAAGCTTAAGCGGCGCGCAGGTAAAGATTACTACCGCCCGCGAGTTGCCGCCAAACGAGTACGATGCGATCGTAAAGAGATTAAAGGGCAAGCTGGGCCGGGAAATTTTCGCCGAAAGAAAAATCGATCCCCGGATCATTGGCGGGATAATCATCCAATATGGCGACAAGATCATTGACGGCAGCGTTGCCCGCCAGCTTCGGCAATATAATGAAACGATGTCAAAGGTCGACGTCAAAAAGATCGGGGTGACAAACGCAATATGATGAAGCCTGAAGAACTTACGGCCCTCATCAGCCGTCAGGTGGAAAATTTCAAAACGGACTTCAATGTTGACGAAGTAGGCATTGTGGACGAAGTCGGAGACGGCATCGCCCGCGTACACGGTTTGAGGACGGCGATGGAAGGCGAAATGCTGGAGCTGCCAAACGGCGTAAGCGGGATGATCCTTAACTTGGAAGTCGACAGCATCGGCGTTGTGCTCATGGGCGGAGAAACCTTGGTAAAAGAAGGGGACATAGTGCGCCGCACCGGCAAGATCATGCAGGTGCCGGTCGGCGATGCCATGGTCGGGCGGGTCGTCAACGCGCTGGGACAGCCGATCGACGGCAAGGGAATTATCGATGCCACTGAATATCGCGCCGTTGAAAGCCCGGCCCCCGGCATTGCCGCCCGCGAGTCGGTAAAAATCCCCTTGCAGACAGGTATAAAAGCCATAGATTCCATGGTGCCGATCGGGCGTGGGCAGAGGGAACTCATCATCGGCGATCGCGGCACCGGCAAGACCGCCGTGGCGATCGATACCATAATAAACCAGAAAGGGCTCGGCGTTATTTGCATATACGTAGCCATAGGGCAGAAAGCATCGACGGTGGCGCGCGTCGTGCGCACGTTTGAAGAGCACGGCTCCATGGACTACACCATCGTGGTGGCGGCCAACGCCTCCGACAGCGCGCCGCTGCAATATCTGGCTCCTTACGCCGGCGTTACCATAGGCGAATACTTCATGCGCAAAGGGCAGGATGTGCTATGCGTTTATGACGACCTGTCCAAACATGCTGCGGCCTATCGAGCCATGAGCTTGCTTTTGCGCCGCCCGCCCGGGCGCGAAGCCTATCCGGGCGATGTGTTTTACCTTCATTCCAGGCTTTTGGAACGCGCCGCCAAATTGGACGCGGAAAACGGCGGCGGATCCATCACCGCCCTGCCGGTCATTGAAACCTTGGCGGGCGACGTTTCCGCCTACATACCGACCAACGTCATATCCATAACCGATGGGCAGATATTTTTGGAGAGCGAGCTTTTTTATTCCGGCATACGGCCGGCGATCAACGTGGGACTTTCGGTTTCGCGCGTCGGCGGCTCCGCCCAGATAAAAGCGATGAAAGCCGTGGCCGGGCGCTTGCGGCTGGATCTTGCCCAATACAGGGAATTGGCCGCGTTCGCGCAATTCGGGTCCGACCTTGACAAGGCCACTAGGGCGCAGATCGATCGCGGCGTCCGAATGACGGAAATCCTGAAACAGGGCCAGTACTCGCCGCTGCCGGTGGAGCAGCAGGTTATGAGCATTTATGTCGCGACCAACGGGTATATCGACGATGTGGAGGTTGAAGACATTTCCAGGTTTGAGAAAGAATTTCTTGCCTTTATGAAAACCAACTATCCGGAAGTCGGCAAAGCGATAATGGAAACCAAAGCCATTTCGCCCGAAACCGAAGCAACCTTAAAGAAAGCCATAGCCGAATACAAGGATATGTTTGGCGTAAGTAAAATCAGCGTTGCCAGCGAAGCGAGGTGACGGGCGGTGGCATCCACAGGCGGCATCAGGCAGAGAATACGCAGCGTCAGGAACATCCAGCATATAACCAAAGCGATGAAAATGGTGGCGGCGGCGAGGTTTCGCCGCGCCCAGTCGCAAGCCGTCGCCAGCAAGCCTTTTGCCTTGAAGATACAGGAAATGCTGGCTAACGTGGCCGCAGTCGAGAAAGAAGTAGTCCATCCGCTGCTTGTGGCGCGCGAGGTAAAAAACGTCGTTTATTATGTTGTCGGCGCCGACAAAGGGCTGGCGGGGGCTTACAACTCAAATGTCGCGAAATTGGCCGCTTCCGAATTAAAAGGCCGCGCCAACGCGCAGCTTGTAACTGTCGGGCGCAAAATGCGGGAATACTTTTCGCGGCGGCAATATAAAATAATCGAAAGCTTTGACAGCTTTTCCGAAAAGCCCAGTTACCAGAACGCCGTGGAAATAGCGCGATCTATGTCGGCAAAATACATTGCGGGCGAATTTGACGAAATAAACGTAATCTATACCCAATTTCACTCGCCCTTGCGGCAGATTCCCATAGTTGTTAAAGTGTTGCCGGTGGAACCTCCCCAATACGATGAATTCGGCGAAAGCGGCCTCGTAAGGAGCAAGGGGCTTCCCCGCGGCGACCAGGAATATATTTTTGAGCCGGGGACGAAGGAAACATTGGCCGC
This sequence comes from Acidaminococcales bacterium, assembly GCA_031290885.1. Taxonomy (NCBI): domain Bacteria; kingdom Bacillati; phylum Bacillota; class Negativicutes; order Acidaminococcales; species Acidaminococcales bacterium. The sequence continues at coordinate 19,288 of JAISLQ010000050.1, read as the reverse complement.
GCTCGTGCCGCGCTATCTGGAGACTGTTATCTACGCCGCCCTTATCAATGCGGCGGCCAGCGAGTTGGGATCAAGAATGGCCGCGATGAGCGCGGCCACCGACAATTCAGCGGACATAATCGCAAAGCTGACGCTTTATTACAATAAAGTGCGCCAGGCCGCCATAACCCGTGAAATAACCGAGATTGTCGGCGGAGCGGAAGCCTTAAAATGAAAATGAGGAGGAAATATTTTGAATACCGGTAGAGTAGTGCAGGTAGTGGGGCCAATTGTTGACATAGCGTTTCCTCCCGGCCAGCTGCCCTCGATTTTGAACGCGGTCAGGATTGAAAGCAAACCGGGCAAAAACGAAGGCGACGCGATTAATCTTACCGCCGAAGTGATGCAGCATATAGGGGAAGACACTGTGCGCGCCGTTGCCATGTCTTCGACTGACGGCTTGGTGCGCGGAATGGAGGCGGTAGATACCGGCTCGCCCATAAAAGTTCCGGTCGGCGAAGGCACTTTGGGGCGGGTTTTCAACGTTCTCGGCGAAACCGTGGACAACGAGCAGGCCGAAGTGAAAGCGGCCGGCTATTGGCCGATACACAGGCCGCCGCCCAGCTTTGAGCAGCAATCGACCACCACTAAAATATTTGAGACAGGCATAAAAGTCGTCGATCTCATAGCGCCCTATTCGCTGGGCGGGAAAATCGGCCTTTTCGGCGGCGCGGGCGTTGGCAAGACGGTTCTCATCCAGGAACTTATCCATAACATAGCTACCGAGCACGGCGGCTATTCCGTCTTTGCCGGCGTGGGCGAACGTACGCGCGAAGGCAACGATTTGTGGAACGAAATGAAAGAATCCGGCGTCATAGAAAAAACGGCCATGGTTTACGGGCAGATGAACGAACCGCCGGGGGCGCGCATGAGAGTCGGGCTGTCGGGCCTTACTATGGCGGAATATTTCCGCGACGTGGCCGGGCAAGACGTACTGCTTTTTATTGACAATATATTCCGGTTTATCCAAGCCGGCTCGGAAGTATCGGCCCTTCTTGGCCGCATGCCGTCAGCGGTCGGCTATCAGCCGACTCTGGGCACGGACGTCGGTGCCTTGCAAGAGCGCATTACCTCCACCAAGACAGGCTCCATTACCTCCGTACAGGCGGTTTATGTTCCGGCGGACGACCTGACCGATCCGGCGCCGGCCGCTACCTTCGCGCACTTGGACGCGACTACTGTCCTGTCGCGGCAAATAGCCGAGCTGGCCATCTATCCGGCGGTGGATCCGCTGGAATCCACCAGCAGGATACTTGACCCTTTGGTCATTGGGCAGGAGCATTACGATGTGGCGCGCGGCGTACAGAAAATATTGCAGCGCTACAAGGAGTTGCAAGACATTATCGCCATACTCGGCATGGAAGAACTTAGCGAAGACGATAAACTGACGGTTGCCCGCGCCAGGAAAATCCAAAGGTTCCTCAGCCAGCCCTTCTTCGTGGCAGAGCAGTTTACCGGCACGCCGGGGCAATATGTGACGCTGGCCGAAAACATCCGCGGATTTAAGGAAGTATTAAGCGGCAAGCACGACGATTTGCCGGAGGGCGCTTTTTATATGGTGGGCACGATTGACGACGCAGTGAAAAAAGCGAAAGCCATGAAGGTGGATTGATTTTATGGCCGACAGGCTGCAAGTTGACATCATAACGCCCGACAGTACGGTGCTGTCGGGAAAATACAATATGGTGGTGGTGCGTTCGGTGGAAGGGGAACTCGGCATTTTGGCCGGGCACATCCCTATGATCGTTACTTTGAGCGAATGGCCGGTAAAGCTTAAAAATGAGGACGGCGCAATAACTTATGTCAGCGTGAGCGGCGGTTTCATGGAAGTGCGCAACAATCAGATTTCCATTCTCGCCACGGCTGCGGAAATGCCTGCCGACATTGACGCGAAGCGGGCGCGGGCAGCCAAGAAGAGAGCGGAAAAACGGCTTGCGACCAAAGGTGAATACGATCATGCCAGAGCGCAGGTTGCCTTAAAGCGTGCCGCCGGGCGCATAAAAACCGTTGAATTGAGCGGCAAAGCGCGTTGAGGCGGTCGCCCGCTCATTGACTTGTTGATTTTTACGGAGGCGGCAAGTTGGACAAACTTATTATACGGGGCGGAAAAAAACTTGGCGGCACAATAAAAGTCAGCAGCGCCAAGAACGCTGTCCTGCCGATTATCGCGGCGTCCATATTGGCCACGACGCCCAGCCGGATCGAAGACATCCCGGTTTTGGAAGACGTGAGGACGATCAGCGAAGTTTTGACTTGTTTGGGTCTTTCCGTTACAATGGAAAACGATGCTTTAAGCATTGACGGCAAAAACATAACCAGCAACGAGCCCCCATACGAATTGATGCGCAAAATGCGGGCCTCTTTCCTTGTGATGGGCCCGCTCCTGGCCCGCAAAGGCGAGGCGCGCGTTTCGCTTCCCGGCGGCTGCGCCATAGGGACGCGGCCTATCGACATCCACCTCAAAGGGTTTGCGGCTTTGGGGGCGCGGATCTCCACCGGGCACGGCTACATAGAAGCCTCTGCCCCGAAAGGGCTCAGAGGCGAGCGGATATATCTTGATTTCCCCAGCGTGGGCGCGACGGAAAACATCATGATGGCGGCGGCTATGGCCAAAGGGCGGACCGTTTTGGAAAATTCCGCCCAGGAGCCGGAAATAGTGGACCTGGCCAATTACCTTAACGTAATGGGCGCCCGTGTGCGCGGCGCCGGCACAAATCAGATAAGAATAGACGGCGTCAAAGAAATAAAGGGAGTAACCCATACGGTCATCCCCGACCGGATAGAAGCGGGAACCTTCATGATCGGGGTGGCCATGGCGGGCGGCGACGTGCGCGTTGAAAATGTGCTGGTCGAACACCAAAAGCCGCTTGTGGCGAAATTAAAAGAAGCGGGCGTCAAAGTCGAGGAGGACAGATACGGGGTCAGGATAGTTTCCGACGGCACGTTCAAAGCCGTTGACATAAAGACGCTGCCTTATCCCGGCTTTCCGACCGACATGCAGGCCCAGATGATGGCTATGGCTTCGGTGGCCAACGGCACAAGTTTGATTACGGAAACGGTTTTTGAAAACAGGTTTATGCATGCCACCGAACTGAAACGCATGGGCGCGAAAATAAAAATCGAGGGGCGCAGCGCGGTGGTCGAAGGAGTCAAAACGCTTACCGGCGCCACGGTGAAAGCCAGCGACCTCCGGGCGGGGGCGGCGATGGTGCTGGCCGGCATGGTTGCCGAAGGGGAAACGGAGATAAGCTGCGTGCATCACATTGACCGCGGCTATGAAAAACTGGTGGAAAAACTGCAAAATATCGGCGCCGACATCAGGAAGGTCAAGGCATAGCCGGCGGCGCGCCGCAAACGGTTTGGGCGGCCCGGCAAATAACAATTGGAAAAAAAGATATTTTGTAGTAAAATATAAACTGTGCCGTACCAGACGAAGTTTAACGCTTGATACCCACGCGCCATAAATGAAACAGGGGAAAGGAGGGCGTTTGTTTGAACAGGGGCATCTATACTTCCGCCAGCGGCATGATGGTTGAAATGGTCCGTACCGATACTATCGCCAACAATCTGGCCAATTGCAATACCGCCGGGTACAAAAAAGACATAAATATCAGCAAGGATTTTAACAGCATGCTGATTGAGAGAATCCGCGACGGGGAAAACCCCGCGCCCCAAATCGGCCATTTGGGGACAGGGCCGGTCGCGTGGGAGAATTTTGTCGTTCATCAAAAGGGCGGCTTTATTGAAGCGGGCAGCCCGCTCAGCGCGGCGATCGGCGGAAGCGGCTATTTTACTGTGGAAACTCCGGCCGGAGTGCGTTATACCCGTAACGGGACCTTTACTCTAAACAGCGAAGGGACGATAGTTACGATGGATGGGTATCCGGTATTGTCCGCCGCCGGCGCCAGCATTACGGTTTTTGACAACCAGCCGGTCCATATCGGCAACGATGGACGGGTTTTCAACGGCAACCAGGAAATTGCCCAATTAGGGCTGGTTGACGTGGAAAACACTCGCGCATTGCGCAAAGAAGCGGGTGTTTTTTTCCGGCTGGAGGACGAAAGCCAGATCCGTCCCTTTACCGGCAAGGTCTTCGGCGGCATGCTGGAAGTTTCCAATGTCAATGTCATCGAGGAAATGGTAAACCTTATCGCGAGCTACCGCGCTTATGAAATCAACGCCAAAGGCGTCCAGACCCATGACCAGCTCAATGAAAAAGCGGTGAATGACGTCGGGCGCGCATAACATGGAAAGGGGCGGTCCCTTTCGGGGAGCCTCGGCCCTGACGACTGACCGAAGCAGGGCAAAAGCTATTTTCAAAAAGAAGGGGCGAAAAGGGAAATGATGAGATCGCTTTGGACCGCCGGCACTGGCATGAAAGGCCAGCAGGTCAACCTTGACGTTATCTCCAACAACATCGCGAACGTGAACACGGTGGGCTTTAAAAAATACCGCGTGGATTTTCAGGATCTGATGTACCAGAACCTGCGGGCCGCCGGCACGGTAACCGGCGACGACAACAACCAGGTGCCGACCGGCGTTGACTTAGGGCACGGCACCAAGGTCGCCGCGACGCAAAGGGTTTATCTGCAGGGCGCTTTTCAGGAAACAGGCAACGACCTTGATTTGGTCATACAAAATGACGGGTTTTTCCAGATAACCATGCCGGACGGCACGCTGGCCTATACGCGGGACGGCTCTTTCAAGAAGGACGAGACAGGCCGCATTGTTACCGCCGATGGCTATGCGCTGGAACCGGCGATCGTCATACCGGCAAACGCCACGTCCATCACCATCGCCTCCGATGGAACCGTGTCAGTAATTGAGGCCGGGGCGAACGCCCCCGTTGAGCTCGGGCAGATTGAATTGGCGCGTTTTATCAATCCGGCCGGGCTGAGCGCGCTTGGGCAGAACCTTTATACCCAGACGGCGGCCTCGGGCGAGCCGGTAGTGAACCCTCCCGGCGTGGAAGGGACAGGCACTATCGTCCAGCGTTATCTTGAAATGTCCAATGTCCAGCTGGTGGAAGAAATGGTCAATATGATCGTGTGCCAAAGGGCCTATGAAATAAACGGCAAGGCGATCACCACCAGTGACGAAATGCTGCAAACTGCGGTGAGCCTGAAACGCTGATGCTGCTCAGGGCAATCGTTCTGTGCGCGCTGTTTTTGGCGGCGCCGCCATCCGTTAAAGCCGCCGGGCAGCAGCAAACATTGCCGTCCGCGTCGCTCTTTGCGCTGGTCGAGGAATTTATCGGCAGCAGGCTGGACCGCAGCGACGGTTCAGAATACAAGATAGAGCGCCTGACCCGGCTGCCGGAGAGTATTTTCTTGCCGGAAGGGACGCTTGCGGTCGCGCCCGAACTGGTGGGGGCGATACGCTATAATACGCCGGTGCAGGTAAAGATCGCGATAGCGGTCAATGGCGCGCCGCAGATGAATTTGCTGACCGCTTGGCGGGTGCGCAAGTTCTCTTATGTGTTGGTAACCGTGCGGGACATTCCCGCGCGCACGGTTCTGTCGGAAGCTGACGTTTTGCTGGAGCGGCGCGAAGTCGCAAGGTTTGACGACGTCATTTCCGATGTCGGCTATATCGCGGGGCTGGAAACCAAGCGCCCGCTCACCGCGGGCAGCGTCGTGACCAAGTCGGCGCTGGGCAGGCCGCAGGCGATAAGGGCGGGCGACAACATTACTATCGTCAGCAGGGCCGGGGCCGTAACCGTGCAGGTGGCCGGGCAGGCTCTGCAGGGGGGGGCGGTCGGGGACGTGATAAGGGTGCGCAACCTCAATTCGGGCAAAAGCCTGCTTGCCAGGGTCGAAAGCGCAACGACCGTCGTCGTTTCAAGTTTCGTTTAGATAAAACATTTTGCCACGCGGATGAAAAAGCGGCGGGACAACAGTTGCCCCGCGAAATTTTGGGGAGTGGTGAAAAATGAAAAAAACCATTGCGCTTTTCGCGCTAACAAGCCTTTTGTTGGCGCGTCCGGTTTTGTGCGAGGCGGAATCTCTGTGGCAGAACAACAAAAAAGACAATATTTATCAGGATGTCAAAGCCCGAAACGTCGGCGACATACTGACGATTATCATATCGGAAACCTCGAACGCCACGCGTAGCGGCACCGCGAACAACTCCAAAGACGCCAGCGTCAATTTAAGCGCCGGCAGCGGCTCCCTTTTGGGCTGGCTGACCGCTCACGGCGCCAACACCAAAGACAGTTTCAAAACTTCCGGCAACATTACCAACGCCAACCGGCTGACCGCCAACATCACCGTGCAGGTGGTGGGCATACAGCCTAACGGCAATCTTCTTTTATCGGGCACCCAGTCCATCAAACAGAACAAAGATACGCAGATGATCACCATTACCGGCGAAGTGCGGCCGCAGGACATTTCTTCCAATAACACCATACTGTCAAATTATGTGGCGAACTCGAAGATCGCCGTAACCGGCAAAGGGCCGATCATGAGAAAACAGCGTCAGGGCATACTGACGCAGATTATGAATTTCTTGTTTTAAATGGGAGGGTTTGGCAATGAGGACAATAATCTGCCTTGTGGCGGCTGCCCTGACCTTGTGTTTTTCTTTTCCCCTTGAAGCGGCGCGCATCAAAGACCTGGCCAAAGTGGAAGGGGTGAGGGACAACCAACTCCTGGGCTACGGCGTGGTCGTCGGGCTCAATGGCACTGGGGACTCTACCAAAAGCGACTATACTATCATGTCCATCGTCAATATGATGAGAAATTTCGGCATTACCGTCAACGTAAACGATATAAAGCCGAAAAATGTCGCGGCGGTCATCGTTACGGCCAAACTGCCGGCTTTCGCCAAACCCGGCGACACTATTGACATAAATGTGGCTTCGGTGGGCGATGCGAAAAGCATTCAAGGCGGAGTGCTTTTGCAGTCGCCGCTGCAGGCGGCTAACGGCGATGTTTACGCAGTCGCGCAGGGCCCTGTTTCTATCGGCGGCTATTCCGCCGGCGGAGGAGGCGGCGGCCAGCAGAAAAATCACCCTACCGCCGGCATGGTCTCCAACGGGGCGATTGTCGAGCGCGGCACCAGCACCGCTTTGGCCAGCGACGGCGTTTTGCGCCTGTCGCTTAACAAACCGGATTTCACTACCGCCGATCGGGTCGCCAACAGGATAAATGCCGTTTGGGGCGGCATCGCCATGGCGAGCGACGCCGGCACCGTCAGCGTCAGCATACCGGGCGGCGGCCATGACATAGTGGGTTTTATCGCCAGCATAGAAGAAATCTCGGTTGACCCGGATCAGGCGGCGAAAGTCGTCTTGAACGAAAGGACCGGCACGGTCGTCATGGGCGGCAACGTCGGCATAAGCGAAGTGGCCGTGTCGCAGGGCGGCCTGACCGTAACCATCACGAAAAGCACGGAAGTGTCCCAGCCGGGGCCTTTCACCCCGGGACAGACGGTGGTAACGGGAAATACGGAAACGAATGTCCAGGAAGAAAAAGTGAACCTGATCGTATTGCCGACCTCGACCAAAGTGAGCGACGTCGTTACGGCGCTCAACGCCGCCGGGGCGACCCCGCGCGACATCATGACGATCCTGCAGGCCATGCAGTCGGCGGGAGCGTTGCATGCGGTTATAGAAATGATTTGACGCTTTTTCCCCGGGAAAAGCACGGACAAGCTTTGCGGCTGTCTGCTGCCCGGCGAGGATTTCGCGGACGCGGCTTCAGCCGGGGGAAAAGGAAACGAAGGATGGGTGTTTATGGCGGATATATTTGCCGGCGGTCTGGGCGGCATGCGCGTGATGCGCTCGGCGACAAGCGACGTCAACCTGGCCAAAGGCAAGGCCAGCGTGGAGGCTGCCCAAGACGAAGCTTTCGCGCAAAAATTGCGCGCGGCGGAAGAAAAAATAGAAGCGGGGCTTGCCACCGCGCCGGATCAAGCGGCTAAAGACGGCAAGCTGCGCGAGGTTTGCCGCGAAATGGAAGCGGTGTTCCTGAACATGCTGCTGGGCAAAATGCGCGACACCGTGCCGGAAAGGACGCTTTTTCCCAAAAGCAGCGGCGAGAAAATGATGCAGTCCATGCTGGACGTGGAACTTACCCGCGTCATGGCGGCAGGCGGCGGCGTGGGGCTGGGCGAGCTTTTATACCGGCAGCTCTCCGGCTCCGGGCGGCAAAGGCTGCCGGAAGGCGCAAACGCCAAAGAGTAGGGCGTTCACCCGTCCCGCGCGCGATAGAGCCTTTGGCATATACGCCCGGCGGCAAGGGGGCCTTTGAATCCATTGCGGCATAGATATGCTTGTCCGGGCCGCAAGCATTTGTTTTTCAAGCGCGGGAGGCATAAAATAAGATGAAATTGTTTTTGCGGCAGGCAGCCGTTTTTTTGCTGGCAGCCGTTTTTTTGTTTTTGCCGTGCGCCGCGCAAGCCGCGCTCACCGTCAAAAACGTGCGCTACGGCGATTACGCGGAAAAAACGCGCGTCGTCCTCGACATAAACGAAAATGTAACGCTCGCGGAACCGGCCGGCTTTGGCAAGCGCATAGCGTTGGAAATCGGGCCGGGCGCGGTAGGCGAAGATGTAAAAGACATCATTCTTTCCGGGCGGCTTTTGCGGCAAGTCAAACTTTTCAAAATAAAAGACGGCCGGCTCCTGCTTGACATAATGCTTGACGAGGAAACCGCCTATAGCGCCTTTGTCCTCAAAGAGCCTTGGCGGATAGTCGTCGATATTTTTAAAAACTATGACATTAAAAACGAAGAAACCATAGCGCCCGGGCTTGTTTATACCAATATCAGGCGGCGCGCCGGCGGGCGCGCTTTGAAAATGCACTATCTGACGGTGGACAAGTCGCTTTGGAACATCCGGCCGGCCATGGCCAACCGGGAAACGCTGAGGCGCGACAGCTTAAAAAACATAATCTACGACAACAACGCGGCGGCCGGGATCAACGCTTCTTATTTTGACTACGACGGCTGGGTTATCGGCAATTTGAAAATAAACGGCGAAATAATCGCCGGCGAAGAGCGGGAGCGCACCGCGCTGCTCATCTACCGGGATGAGGGCATGGAATTTTCCCTGTCCGCTTACTGCGCGCAGATAGTTTTGCCCGACAAAACGGTTTTGCCGGTCAAGGGCGTGAACAGGGTGCGGCTGGCGGACGACCTAGTCGTGTACGAAAGCAGTTTCGCCCGGCGGGTAAAGGCAAGCCAGCCCGGCTGCAACGTAATTATTGACCAAGGCGGCAAAGTCCTCGCGCTTGATTTTACCGGGGACGCCGTTTGCGAAAATGACCAGATTATAATTTCCGGGCACGGTACGGCAGCCGGGCATCTATCCGCGCTTAGTCCGGGCGATACGGTCATTTTTTCGCAAAGCATGGGCGAGATGGCCGACGAAGCCGCCCACGTATTAGGCGCCGGGCCGCGCCTTGTCGATACGGGGCGGATTGTGGCCGGGAGCAACCCGGAGGGCTTCCCCCCGGACATAATGAGCGGGCGCGCGCCCAGGACAGCCGTCGGCATAAACGGCAGAGGCGACGTGGTCTTGTTCGTCGCGGACGGGCGCAGCAAAGAAAGCGTTGGCCTGACCCTTTGGGAAGCGGCGGAGGAACTCCTGGCCTTCGGCGTGGTGGAAGCGATGAACCTTGACGGCGGCGGCTCAAGCGAAATGGTCATAGGCAGCCAGGTGATGAATAGCCCGTCGGACAAACAGGAACGCAAGATCAGCGTCGCTTTGGCGGTTGTGTCCAAGCCGCCGGAACCGTAAGGCGCCCGCAGGGGGCGCGGGCAAATTTTGTATATACAATGGCCATGCCCGCCGGCGCTTTGTTGCGGCATATTTGCGCAAAGAATTTTTTCTTTGCGGCTACTTGTGATATAATTATACAATCAGTAGCCGGGCGCCTCAAATGATTCAAACGGATGGTACGCCAATGAACGGTAAATTTGTCATAGTTGACGGCAGCAGCCTGCTCTATCGGGCGTTTTACGCTTTGCCGCCGCTTGTCAGCAGCAAAGGCGTAAATACCGGCGCCGTGTACGGCCTCGCCAACATGCTTTTGCGCCTCATAGATGAAATGAAGCCGCAATTTATGGCGGTGGCTTTCGACAAATCGCGCGTAACCTTTCGCACCGGCCTTTTCAGCGCGTACAAAGCCCAGCGCAAACCGACCCCGCCCGAACTTATAGAGCAGTTCCCCTTGGCGCGCCGGCTGCTTGAGAGTTTTGGCATAGCGGTTTTAGATTTTGACGGTTACGAAGCTGACGACATTATCGGTACGCTGGCCGCGCGAGCGGAAGGCGCCGGCTGCGACAACATTGTCGTAACCGGGGACCGTGACGCTTTGCAGCTTGTCGGCGAACGGACCAAGGTACTTTTGACAAAAAAGGGCATTTCCAACACAAAACTTTTTGATTTGGCCGCCTTGCGCGCCGAATACAACCTGTCGCCGGCGCAGATTGTCGAACTTAAAGCTTTGATGGGCGATGCGTCCGATAACATTCCCGGCGTGCCCGGCATAGGCGAAAAGACCGCCGGCAAACTTTTGGCGGAATACGGGACCGTTGAAAATATTTTTGCCAACCTTGAGCATATAAAAGGCAAGCCGGGCGAAAAACTGGCGGCCAACAAAGAGCTGGCTTTCTTGTCCAGGCGGCTGGCCAGCATCGACAAAGCCGTGCCAATAGAATTTTTTCCCGCCCGGTTCACCATAAACCCTGATCGGGCCAAAGCCGAATCGCTCGTCGCCGAACTGGATTTTAGCGGACTGAAAGGCAAGCTTGCCTCGTTATGCGCGGCCGGCGGCTTGCCCGAAGCGCCGGCAAAGCCGGTCAAAAGCGGCGCGGCGGAAACCGTGGACAGTTTTGAGCGGGCAAGTGCCATATTGTTCGGCCAAACGGAGGATACGGCGTTTGTTTATCCCAAAATTACGGGAACTTTGCCGCGCCTTAAATTAGCAGAAATGGAAATTTTTACCGGCGGGCGCGTTTATCTTTTCCAAGCGGAAGCCGCGGCCTGGCCGGCCGTGCTGGAATGGCTGTCCGATGCCGAATTTCCCAAGGCCGCACTTAACGCGAAAGAACTTTATCAGGCCGTCCGGTCAGAAGGCGCGCCGCTGCGGGGCATAGCGGACGATGGAGCGGTGGCCGCTTATTTAGTCGATCCCTCGCTTAACAACTTCACCATAGAATCTCTTTTCGCCCGTTTTTGCCCGGGCGGCGCGGATGCCGCTCCCTCGGAGCTTTTGGCGCGGCTGCAGGCGGTTTTGGCGCAAGAGCTGGCCAAGGCCGGGCTTGTCCAACTTTACCGCGATCTGGAACTGCCCCTGACAAAAGTGCTGGCCGCCATGGAAATGAACGGGATAACCGTGGACAGGCGCCAGCTTGAAGCCATGTCGGAGGAACTTTCGCAAAAAATCGAACTTTTGCAAACGGAAATTTACGCCCTGGCCGGGGAACAATTCAACCTCAATTCGCCCAAGCAATTGGGAACGCTGCTTTTTGAGCGCCTGGCCCTGCCTGTGCAGAAAAAAACCAAAACCGGTTATTCGACGGACGCGGACGTACTGGAAAAATTGTCCGGCCTGCATCCGGTGGTCGATGAAGTTTTGGAATTCAGGCTGCTCAGCAAACTGCAATCGACCTATCTTGAAGGCATGAAACCGCTGATCGACCGGGAAACCGGCCGGGTGCACTCCCATTTCCAACAATTGGCGACGGCTACCGGCCGCTTGTCCAGCACGGAGCCCAACCTGCAAAACATCCCGGTCAGGACGGAAACCGGCCGGCGGATCAGGAAATTTTTTGTTCCCGGCCCGGGCTTTGACTGGCTGGTGGCTTTTGACTATTCGCAGGTGGAACTTAGGATACTTGCCCATATGTCCGGCGACCCGCTTTTTATCGGGGCTTTCTGGGAAAATCAGGATATACACAGGCAGACCGCCGCCGAAGTTTTCGGCGTGCCGGCGGAGCAAGTAACGCCGGCCTTGCGCACGCGCGCCAAGGCGGTCAATTTTGGCATAGTCTATGGCATCAGCGATTTCGGCCTGGCTCGCGACCTCGGCATAAGCCGCGCGGAAGCGTCCGTATATATCGAAAAATATTTCGGGCGCTACCCGGGAATAAAAAACTACATGCGGCAGGCGGTGGAAGACGCGCGCAAAGCGGGATACGCCACTACCATGTTTAACCGGCGCCGTTATTTGCCTGACATTAACAGCTCCAATTTCAACCGGCGTTCTTTCGCCGAGCGCACGGCGATAAATACGCCCATCCAAGGCTCCGCCGCCGACATAATCAAAAAGGCGATGGTGGACGTGGCGCGGCTGTTGGCGGCAAAAAAGATGAAATCGCGGCTGCTCCTGCAAGTACACGATGAGTTGATCTTTGAAGCGCCGGACGGCGAGAGGCGGCTGCTGGAAGAGATGGTAAAAGGCACAATGCAGGCAGCCGCCGAATTGAAGGTGCCGTTGGTGGTGGACGTGGCGGCAGGCAAAAACTGGGCGCAAACTAAGGGGAACTTTTAGGGCGTGTTTGAAAACTCCATTTTGGCCTCTTTGCGGATAATTTTCCGCTCCGCTGCGGCAGAATCCCGCAGCAGGCTTCATACGGTACGCGCCGCCGCGCTTTCCTGCCCGATGAAAAATTATCTTGAAAATACAACCTAAGGCGAACTTTCAAACACGCCCTGACAAGGCGGGACATTATACAAGATTATATTTGTGGGTTGTATAATTTTGACAGGGCCGTTTATATTGCGCGGGAAGTCTATTATCAGAAACTCACCAATGGTTAGGGGGAGAAACATGCCGGAGCTGCCGGAAGTGGAAAACATCAGGCTGACCTTGCTCCCGCATCTTTTGGGGCGCAGGATCGACGCTGTGCAAATTTATCTTGATCGGATAATAAAATGGCCGTCCCCCGGGGATTTCATCCGGGGCATTGTCGGCGGCGCGATAAATGGCGTCCTGCGCCGCGGCAAATATCTGATCATCAGTTTTGAGGACAAAAAATCATTGGTCGCGCATATGCGGCTGACCGGCGCGCTGATCGCCGCAGGGCCTGAGGATGCGCCGCCTTACGCGCGCGTCCGCTTTTCCCTGTCGGACGGCAATTGCCTATGGTATACCGACGTGCGGACGCTGGGGACGCTTTATTTGCTCGACGAAGGCGAAAATGTCGTTAAAGGGCTCCGCGAACTCGGCCCCGAGCCGCTCGATGGGCAGTTGAGCGCCGCCTTTTTCGCGGAAATAATGAAAAAACGCTCGGCGGCGGTCAAAGGCGTGTTGCTGGATCAGTCGGCCATAGCCGGCATCGGCAATATATACGCGGACGAAGCGCTGGCGCTGGCCGGCATATTGCCGGCCAGGAAAGCGTCCGGCCTGTCGCCGGAGGAGGCGGAAAGTCTGCGCAAGGCGCTGATCAGCGTGATCAGGCAGGGCATAGACAACCGCGGCACCAGTTTTCGCGATTATAAAGACGGGGACGGACAAAAAGGCGACAACCAGAACCATCTGCTGGTTTACGGGCGGCGCGGGCAGCCTTGCCGAAAATGCGGCGCTCCGCTCGCTTACGCACGCGTGGCAGGGCGCGGCACTACCTATTGCCCGCTCTGCCAGAAATGACGGGGAGGTATTTCCCTTGATTGTGGTCGGGTTGACAGGCGGCATAGCTTCAGGCAAGAGCACCGTTTCCGCGATACTTAAAAAACTAAAAGCGCCGCTTTTTGACGCCGATCGGGAAGCGCACCGGCTCATAGCTAAAGGCGGCGCGGCCTTTGCGCCGATAAAGGAAGAATTCGCCGGCCGGCTTGGGCTCGACATAATGGCCGCCGACGGGGAGATTGACAGGAAGAAGCTGGGCGCGGCCGTGTTCGGCGAACCCAAGCTCCTGGCGCGCCTGGAGGGTCATCTGCACTGCTTAGTAGAGCGGAACCTGCGAAAATTCGCCGAAAAAGCCGAAAAACGGGGTTTTGCCGCTATGGTTGCCGACATACCCTTGCTCATAGAAAAATCCTGGCAAAACAAAGTCGATAAAATATGGCTGGTGTACCTGCCGGAAAACCTGCAATTGGAGCGGCTTTGCCGACGCGACCGGTTAAGCGCGGAAAACGCGCGCCGACGCATGGGAGCGCAGCTTCCGCTGGCGGCAAAATTGCCTTACGCCGACTTGGTAATTGATAACTCCGGCGACATAACGCAAATTAGGGAAAAAGTGGAAAAAGCGTGGAAAAACTTGCTTTTGTAAAGGAAACCCTTGACAAGCGCTTGCGAATGTCAAGGCAGGTATGGCCGGAGATTTTTTCGTCTTGCAAGGCGGCGAAAGCCGTGCCGCTGACTTTGGCAAACAGTGTCCGGGCGGAAAAAGATCCGCCGCGCCGCAATGGATTATTGGAGCTTTTCTGAAGGTGGATTATGAGTAGCGTTTCGGCCAAAAACCGCAAAAACATAAAACGCGCGGTGTTGTTTTTGCTTCTGGCGGGCATGGCTTTTTTTGCTGTTTGGCAAAGCGATTACTTCCAGCGGAAATTTTTCTACCAGCTCCTTTACGACAAAGACATCAAAAACCACGCCGCGGCCAACAACCTTAACCCCTGGCTGGTGGCCGCCGTAATCAAAAACGAGAGCGGCTTTAAAGCTTCGGCCGTATCCGAGCGCGGCGCGGTCGGGCTTATGCAGATCATGCCGGAAACTGGCAGCTGGATCGCCCTGAAAGCGGGCTTGCGCAAATTCGCGCCCGGCCTCCTGGCCGAGCCGTCCGTCAATATTCGGCTGGGTTGCTGGTATTTGCAGGATTTGAACTTCGAGTTCCAAAGCGAGCCTCTCGCCATCACCGCCTATAACGCCGGGCGCGGCCAAGTGAAAGCTTGGCTTGGCGACAAGCAATGGGACGGCCGGGACGTGGAAAAAATCCCTTTCGCGGAAACGCGGCAATATGTGAAAAAAGTTTTGAGCGACAAGGAAATGTATAAAAGGCTTTATAAAGACGTTTGGGAACAGGACACATAAGCCGCTTGCCGCGCGCGGGAGCAAGATAACTCGCCGCGCCGCCGGCGCCTAAGAATTTTTTGCCGAACCCTTCGCGCGCGCCAACAAAAACCGAGGTTTCCGCTATAAAAGCATTGACAGATTATTGCCGACAGTATATAAATATATATACAGTATTTTCAAATATTATTCCGCGCTTTGGCAAGGCTGGCCGCCGTTGGGACAGCCGCCGCGCAAAAGCGGCTTTCTTTGGGCTTGTTTGTTGCGCGTCGCTTTTTGTTTAAGGCCGCTCGGCCGGCACTCGCGGGCAAAGGAGATTTTTGATGAAAATAAGCGTAATCGGCGCTACCGGTTATACAGGCGCGGAACTTTTGCGCATACTGGCCGGGCATCCGGAAGCGTCCGTCGTCCACATAACCTCGGAAAGCTCCCCCGGCCTTCCGATCGCCGACAGCTATCCGCATCTGGCCGGAATTTACGGGCAAAAACTGGAAAACTTAAAGCAGCTTGAGGAAATCGCCGCCGCGAGCGATCTCTTGTTCATAGGATTGCCGCATGGCCACGCTATGGATATTTGCCGTTCCCTGAAAGATAACGGCCGCGTCAGGGTGATTGACCTCGGCGCCGATTACCGGCTGAAACCCGAAGTATATGAAGAGTGGTACAAGGTAAAACATACTGACGCCGTTACGCGGCCGGTTTACGGGCTGAGCGAGCTTTACCGCGACAAGATAAAAAAAGGCAGTGTCATAGCCAACCCCGGCTGTTACGTTACGGCGAGCATACTGGCGCTGGCGCCTCTTTTGCGGGACAAGCTGATTGATGCCGGCAGTATAATAATCGACGCCAAATCCGGCTCTACCGGCGCGGGCAGGGCCGTGGCGACCAACCTTCATTTTTCCGAAGTGTTCGGCAATTTCCGTCCCTACAGCGTCGCCGGCCATCGGCACACGCCGGAAATCGAGCAGGTTTATACGGAATTTGCCGGGGAGGGCGTTGTCATTACTTTTGTTCCGCACCTTTTGCCGATCGACAGGGGGCTGCTCGCCACCTGTTACGCCAAGCTCGCGCCCGGCGCCGGCGGCGGGGACGTAGCGGCCTCTTTCGCCCGTATGTATGGCGGGGAGTGTTTCATCAGGCTGCTGGGGCAGGGAAAATGCCCCGCCCTGAAAGCGGTCCGCGGTTCCAACTACGCCGACATCGGCTGGGAAATAGATGGGCGCACGGGGCGGGTCATCGTCATGTCGGCGCTGGACAATCTGGTAAAAGGCGCTTCCGGGCAGGCGGTGCAAAACATGAATATAATGTTCGGCCTGCCGGAAACTATGGGCCTGAAACAAGCGCCGCTTTATCCGTAACGCGCCGGGCGGCTTCTTGCCGTTATATAGTGCTATGAAAGGAATGTCATTATGAAAGCGATAGACGGCTGGATTACCGCGCCCAAAGGTTTTGCCGCCGCCGGCGTCAAAGCCGGGCTCAAGGCCAGCGGCAAAGAGGATCTGGCGCTGATTGTCAGCGAGGCGCCGGCGGCCTGCGGCGCGGTGTTTACACAAAATGTCATGGCGGCGGCGCCTGTGCTGGTCAGCCGCCGCGTCGCGGCGGGCGGGTACGCGCGCGCCATAGCGGTCAACGCCGGTTGCGCCAACGCTTCCACCGGCGGGCGCGGGCTAAGAGACGCGCGCGACATGGCGCGCTTAGTGGCGGAGCTTTTGCCCTGCGGCGAACAGGAAGTGTTCGTCTGTTCCACCGGCGTCATAGGGCCTTTTCTGCCGATGGATAAAATCGCCCACGGCCTTGAAGCCGCCTGCCGGGAATTGTCGGCCGCCGGCGGCGAGAAAGCGGCGGCGGCCATACAGACCACCGATACCTTTATAAAGCGCGCCGCTTATGAATTCGCCCTGGACGGGCGGACGGCGGTTATCGCCGGCATGGCCAAAGGCGCCGGGATGATCCATCCCGACATGGCCACCATGCTGGCCTTTATCACCACCGATGCCGCCGTGTCGCCGGCCGTTTTAAACAGGGCGGTTAAAAAAGCGGCCGATCTTTCGTTTAATATGGCGGTGGTGGACGGCGACACAAGCACCAATGATTCTTTGATCGCTTTGGCCAACGGGTTTTGCGGCAACAGCCCGATCGATTCGGAAAGACATCCCGGCTACGCGTCTTTTTTCGCGGCGCTGGTGGCGGTAAGCGTTGACCTTGCCAAACTTGTCGCGCGCGACGGCGAAGGGGCGACGAAGTTTTTAGAAATTACGGTTGACGGCGCGCCGGATTTCGCCGCCGCCAAAGCCGTGGCCATGGCCGTCGCCAAGTCGCCTCTGGTCAAAACCGCCTTTTTCGGCTGCGATCCCAACTGGGGGCGGATAATCTGTGCGGCCGGGTATGCCGGCGTGGATTTTGCGCCGGAGAATTTGACGGTATCCTTAAACGGCCTGGCAGTTTTCGCGCGCGGCGGAGAGGCCATTGCCGACGCGGAAAAACTGGACGCGGCCATGAAAGAGCGCGATATAACCTTAAAACTGGCGCTCGGCGCGGGACCGGCGTCGGCCACCGTGTGGACGTGCGATCTAAGCTACGATTATATTAAAATAAACGCCGACTACCATACATGATACTGTTCCCGGGTTAAAGCATGAATCGGACTTGCGAGACAAATTTCCCTCCCGCGCGGCACAAAACGCAGGCGCGCCCGCAGTAGGTTCGGCGGGGCTTCGGAGCGAGGCGGGGCGGCAAAATGGCCGCAAAGAGCAAAGAAAGACACTTTGGTTTTACTCCGGGAACAGTATAAGAAAGCGGGGGGAGATTATGCTTAAAAGCAGCGAGGAAGTCAATATCTTAGTGGAAGCTTTGCCTTACCTTATGGACTTCAAGGACAAGACGGTTGTTATAAAATACGGCGGCAACGCCATGATCAACGAAGAATTGAAAAACAAAGTCCTGAAAGACATCGTTTTCCTGTACTGCGCCGGCATCCGGCCGGTAGTCGTCCACGGCGGCGGCCCGGAGATAACCGCCATGCTGAAAAAACTTGACAAAAAATCCGAATTTGTGAACGGGCTGCGGATAACCGACGAAGAGACCGTGTCCATCGCCGAAATGGTGCTTGTCGGCAAAATCAACACGGAACTGGTAAACCTCATAAACAGGCAGGGCGGCAGGGCGCTCGGACTAAGCGGCAAGGACGCCAACCTTGTTACGGCGAAAAAGCACCTGGCCGAAGTATATGAAGCCGGGGAAATACGTCCGGTGGACATAGGGTTTGTCGGCGAAGTAACAAAAATCAATGTGAAGCTGCTTGAGGATCTTCTGGACAAAGGCTATATTCCCATCATTGCCCCGACCGGCGTCGGACTAAACGGCGAAACCTACAACATCAACGCCGACAGCGTGGCGGGCGAAATCGCCGGGGCGCTGAAAGCGGAAAAACTGCTCCTTCTGACCGACGTCAAGGGCATTTTTACCGACTACCGCGACGAAAGCACCTTCATATCCACCCTGACCTTTGAGCGGGCGCAGGAACTCATGATCAAGGGCTTGATCGACGGCGGCATGATTCCCAAAGTAAAAGCCTGCGTTACCGCCCTCTCCGGCGGGGCCAGGAAAACCCATATCGTCGACGGGCGCGAACCGCACTCCATTCTCATGGAATTGTTCACCGACGCCGGCGTTGGCACGGAAGTTGTAAAAGAATGAGGTGGCCTTTGTGAACAAAGAAGAAATAATAGCCATAGAGAACCGGCATTACATGCCGGTATTTTCCAGAATGCCGCTGGTGCTGGAGCGCGGCGAAGGCTGCTGGGTTTACGATGCCTGCGGCGGCAAATATCTTGATTTTCTGGCCGGCATAGCGGTTAACGCGTTAGGGCACGGCGACCGCCGGCTGGCCGAGGCCATTTCCCGCCAGGCCGCCCGGCTCATTCACTGCTCGTCGCTTTTTTACACCCAAGAGCAATCCGCCCTTGTCCAAAAACTCGTCGCGATAAGCGGGTTTGAGCGGGTATTTTTATGCAACAGCGGCGCCGAAGCCAACGAAGGCGCGATCAAGCTGGCGCGCAAATACGCCCACAAAAATCAGCCGAACAAATTCAAAATAATCGCGGCCGACAATTCTTTTCACGGCCGTACGCTCGCCACCCTGGCCGCCACCGGCTCGCCCAAGTACCACGAAGGCTACCGGCCTTTGCCGCCCGGCTTTGTCCACGTCGCTTACGGCGACGCCGGCGCTTTGGCGGGGGCCATGGACGGCGAAGTCTGCGCCGTCCTGCTGGAGCCGATTCAAGGCGAAGG
>JAISLQ010000049.1 GCA_031290885.1 Acidaminococcales bacterium | reverse complement strand
TCCTATTCTTCACTCCCCCCCCCCCCCGCCGGGGGGGGGGGGGGGGGGCGCGCCCCCCCCGGAAAACGGACGCGAAAAAACATTGACAAATATTATAAATTGGCATAGAATATCCTTGCTGTTAATTCAATCGCTTTTGCCGCGGTAGCTCAGTCGGTAGAGCAGAGGACTGAAAATCCTCGTGTCGGCAGTTCGATTCTGCCCTGCGGCACCATATCCATTTAAAGAGAGTGCGGAAATAGCTCAGTGGTAGAGCATCGCCTTGCCAAGGCGGGGGTCGCGAGTTCGAATCTCGTTTTCCGCTCCAATTTTTATTTGCCGCGTTTGCCGGAACTTGCTTTAGCGGCACATTGCGAACCAAGAAGAAGCCGGGAAGCGGCGCAAAGAGATTTGTTCGGGATCGAAAAGCGATTTTGGTTATGTTTCAGCTTGCTTCGCGCAAGCGTTTTTAAGAGGATTGTTCTCTTGTTTTGGCTTTTGGCGCGCGTTTATGCGCTGGCTCACCTCTTCGGCAGGTGGCAGTTTAGCGGGAGGTTCGCGCCCGCTTTAGCGACGAAAGCCCGTTCGGCCAATAAAACCTGTCTGTCCGACAGGGCGGCATAGCCAAGCGGTAAGGCAGAGGTCTGCAAAACCTCTATTCCCCGGTTCGAGTCCGGGTGCCGCCTCCATTATTTTTATATATGCCGGGGTGGCGGAACTGGCAGACGCAAGGGACTTAAAATCCCTCGGGGCGAGAGCCCCGTACCGGTTCGATTCCGGTCCTCGGCACCATAGGGTTCGTTATTTGCGCCGCGAAGGTTCCCCCTTGCCGGGAATTGCGCGGCGATATTGTTGGGAAAGCGCGCGTTTCGTTGCGCGGCGGAGCGGTTATGGCTGACGGGTTCGCCTTTTTGGGCATAAAAGATGAAATATTGCGCCTTCTGCCGGGCGCCGGCTTAAAAAAGCCCATGCCGGTGCAAGAGGCGGCTATCCCGCCGATCCTGAAAGGCCGGGATGTTTTGGTCAAAGCGCGTACCGGCACGGGCAAGACCATGGCTTACCTTATTCCCGCCTTGCATAAGGCCGATGGGAAAAAACCTTACCCGCAGGCGCTGGTCGTAACTCCTACCCGGGAACTGGCGGTGCAGGTAGCGGGGGAAGCAAAGAAACTCGCCGGCGGCATGGATCTGAAAGTGTTAAACATATTGGGCGGGCAGGATTTTTACGATCAAAAAGACAAACTGGGCAAAGCGCCGCATATCCTCGTCGGCACTCCCGGCCGGCTGCTCGATCATTTAAGGAAACGTTCGGCCGCTTTGGGCGGCGTGAGCTTTTTTGTTTTGGACGAAGTGGACGAGATGCTGCAAAGAGGTTTCCTCGAAGATATAGAACAGTTGTCTTTATTTGTGGGTGCGAAGCGGCAGACGGTAGTCTGTTCCGCCACTTTGCCGCCAGCGGCGGCCGACTTGGCGAAAAAAATAATGAAAGCGCCCGTTTTGGTGGATATTGACGCGGACAGGCTGGACACGGTAAACATTGGGCACTGGATAATGAAGGTCAGCGCCGACAAGAAAAAATGGGCTTTGGCGGAGCTTTTGCGTCATTCCAATCCCTACCTTGCCATAGTTTTTTGCGGCGCGCGGGAAAGCGCGTCGGACATCGGCGAATGGCTGGGGGCGGAAGGGTTTTCCTGCGGCGTTTTGCGGGGCGACCTGTCCCAGACAAAGCGGCTCAAGATATTGCGCGATTTTCGCCGGGCGCGCATCCAGTTATTGGTGGCCACCGATTTGGCCGCCCGTGGGCTGGACGTGGAAGGGGTCAGCCATGTGATCAATTATGATCTGCCGCCCGACCGCCAGCAGTACGTGCACCGGGCGGGTCGCACGGGGCGGGCCGGCGCTTTTGGAATGGCCGTAACCATTTATACGCCGGAAGAGCTAAGAAAAATAGACGCGCTGGAAAAAAAGCTCGGCTTTAAATTCCGCGCGCGCAATCCGGCCGGCGACGAAATAACGCGCGCCCCGGCGAAAAAAAAACCTGTGGGCGGCAAAAAGCCGGTCAAACCTCCGGGCAAAAAATATGGCGCGCGCCGCTGACGCTTCACTTATATTTTTGGGGTTGCCGCGCGGCTTTTTCCGCGGTCTTTTTCTTTTTGTGTGTTATAATTATTGTAAAGCGCAGACAGTTGCCGCCGCAAACAACGCGCGGCGGCCTGTTGCGAAATAACGAACGCGGCGGCAATATCGCGCAAAAGAGGTATTGAGCATGGACGAAGTAAGGGTGCGCTTTGCGCCCAGCCCGACCGGCTATCTGCATATAGGCGGCGCCCGGACGGCGCTTTTTAATTGGCTGTTTGCCCGAAAATACGGCGGCCGCTTTGTTTTGCGGATAGAGGACACGGATATGGAGCGACTGAAAGAAGACTCGGCCGGCCAGATACTGAGCAGCCTTAAATGGCTTGGGCTGGACTGGGATGAGGGACCCGAACGGGAAGGGTCTTGCGGGCCTTATTGGCAATCGCGGCGGCGGGAGGTTTATCAAAAAAGCGTTGATTGGCTGCTGGAAAATAAAAAGGCCTATCCGTGTTTTTGCACGGCGGCGGAACTGGATGCGGAAAGGGATCGCCAAAAGGCCGCCGGCAAGCCTTTCCGCTATTTGGGCGCCTGCCGGCGCCTCAGCGGGGAAGCCGTGCGGGAGAAGCTGGCTGCGGGGCTTAGGCCGGCGATCCGCCTTAAGGTGCCGGCGGAGGGCGAGGTAGCGGTTGACGACGTCATACACGGCCGAGTGGTTTTCCGGCTTGACCAGCTTGACGACTTTATCATTTTCAAGTCAAACGGTATGCCGACTTACAACTTCGCATGTGCCGTCGACGACGGCGCGATGAAAATCAGCCACGTCCTGCGCGCGGAAGAACATCTTTCCAACACGCCCAAGCAAATGCTGCTCTACGGCGCTTTGGGCGTTACGCCGCCCATATTCGCCCACATGCCGATGATTCTCGCGCCTGATCGGAGCAAGCTCAGCAAAAGGCACGGGGCGACTTCCGTGGAAGAATTCCGCGGGCAGGGGTACCTGCCGGAAGCTATCGTCAATTATCTTGCCCTTTTGGGCTGGTCGCCGGGGGACGGACAGGAGTATTTCACGCCGGAGGAGGCGATAGGCCGGTTTGAGCTTGACAAAATGTCGAAAAAAGCTGCCGTGTACGATGTGAAAAAATTGACCTGGATGAACGGCCAATATCTTTCAACTCTGCCGGCGGAAAGAGTGCTGGCGGAAGCAATGCCCTTTTTGCGCGCGGCGGCGGGTACGGGGGAGGAAGCCTTGCCTGGCGGCAAAGAATATTTGCTTAAACTTGTCGATATAGTGCGGGTGCGGGTCAAGACGCTGACGGAGCTGGCGGAGGCGGCTCGCTGTTTCCTTTGCGCTTTGGACGGTTACGACCAAAAGGGCGTGGAAAAATATTTCAGCCCGCAAGCGGCCGAATATTTAAAATTGTGCGGCGAGGCCGTGGCGAAAGCGGAGATGTTCGACGTGGCCGCCCTGGAGGGCATATATAGCGGCCTTGCCGCGCAAATGGGCGTGAAACTGGCAGAATTGATACATCCGAGCAGGCTGGCCCTGACCGGGCGGACGGTAAGCCCCGGCCTTTTCGATGTAATGGTTCTTTTGGGGCGCGAGTTAACCATAAAAAGGCTGAAGGCCGCCGTTTGTTACATCAGAGGCTGTGCAGGCGCGCCATAATAAGGACGGCTTGAATTTGGCTGAAGAAAAATTTCTGCGCGGAGCCATGATCTTGACCGCGGCCGGGCTTTTGGTCAAAATCGCCGGTTCGGTCAACCGCATACTTTTGTCGCGGTTTTTAGGCGGCGAGGGGATAGGCCTTTACCAGATGGCGTATCCGGTCTATCTTTTGCTTTCGGCCCTGTCGTCGGCCGGCATCCCCGTGGCCATCTCCATTGTCATGGCCGGCCGGTTGGCGGTGGGGGACAGGGCGGGGGCGCAAAAAGCCTTTAAAATATCTTTGGCCGCCATGCTGTGCGCCGGTTTGTTCTTTTCCTTTGTATTATATTGGAGCGCGGGCTGGTTGGTCGGGCAGCATATAATAAGGGACGCGAGAGCTTATTACGCCCTTGTGGCGCTGACGCCGGCGGTTTTTTTTGCGACGGCGCTGGCGAGCATGCGCGGATATTTTCAAGGGTTCCAGCAAATGTTGCCAACGGCGGTTTCGCAGATCGCCGAACAGATCCTGCGCGTGGCCGCAATGCTTTTCCTCGCCTGGCGGCTGTTTGAATACGGCCTTGAATACGCGGCGGCCGGCGCGGCTTTCGGTGCTGTGCCCGGAACGGCGGGCGGGCTGCTGGTTCTATTGTTCTTTTATTGGCGCCGCGGCGGCCATCCGCCGCCTTTGGCGAAAGAAACGCCGCCGGCCTGGCCGTTGGCCAAACAATTGGCTAAACTGGCCTTGCCGGTTTCTTTGGCCAATATAATGATTCCTTTAGTGGCAAGCGTCGATGCCTTGATCGTGCCGGCGCGCCTTGAGGCCGCCGGCTTTGCGGTGAGGGAGGCCACGGCGTTGTTTGGCTATTTGGCCGGGATGGCTTTGCCGCTGGTCATGATGGCGGCCATTCCGACGACATCCTTGGCGACAAGCCTTGTCCCGGCTGTTTCGGAGTCCTACGCGCTCAAGGATGCCGCCGCTTTGCGCAATATTACGAATTTGGCGGCGCGTTTGGCTTGCGTCATTACCGTCCCCTGCTTTTTGGGCCTGGCCGTATTGTCCGAACCCGTTTCCCGGCTTTTGTACGGTACGCCCGAGGCGTCCCTTTGCATAAGGATAATGTCCGCCGCCATTTTCTTTTTGGGCTTGCAGCAGGTAACGGCCGCCGTACTGCAAGGAATGGGGCGCGCCGGCGCGCCTATGGGCAACATGCTGGCCAGCGCGCTGGTGAAAGTCGGCCTGACGTGGTCGCTTGCCGCCCTGCCCGCCTGGGGGATTGCCGGAGCCGCCTGGGCCAGCGTCGTTGATTTTGCTTTGTCGGCGCTTTTGAATTTGTTCTTTTTGTACAAATACACGGGCTTTCTGTACCCGGTGAAGGCCGCCGCCCGCGTTTTTGCCGCTGCCGGCCTTATGGTCGTTTGCGCGCGCGAGGTTTATCGGCTGGTGTTTTGGGCGACGGGGGCCGACGGGCTTGCCACTGTTTCGGCGATTTTCGCGGGGGCGTTCGCCTATTTGCCGCTCCTGCCGCTTACGGGCTGCGTAACGCGGGCGGAGGCGGCCGGGCTGCCAGTGCTGGGGCGCTGGATAATTAAAATTTTCGCGGTGAGGGATAAATTATGGAAAAACAGGGAAAATTGACCGTCGCCGGCTTGGGGCCGGGCGCGGCCGGATATCTTTCCATGGAAACCATCAGCGCCATGAGGCGGGCGGACGAGGTAATCCTGCGCACCGCACGGCATCCGGCAGTTGAAGGGCTGGGCGAGTATGGCATAGCTTACTCTTGCCTTGACGATTGTTATCGCGAAGAAAATTTTACCAAAGTATATGAGCGGATGGCGGAAATATGCCTTGAAAAAGCGCGGGGCGCCAACGTGCTTTACGCCGTGCCGGGCAGCCCCCTGGTGGCGGAACGTTCGGTCTCCCTTCTGCGCTCCTTGGCGCGGCGGGAAAATATTGAAATTACCGTTTTGCCGGCCATAAGTTTTCTTGACGTCGCCTTCGGCCAGTTGAATATCGACCCGGCGGACGGCCTGGCGATCGCGGACGCGTTGTCGCCCGGCGAGTTCAGCCGCGCGGGCGACCTGCCGCTGATTGTAACGCAGATTTATGATAAGCGGGCGGCCTCGGAGGTAAAATTGGCGCTGATGCAGACCCGCCCCGATGAATTCCCGGTAATATTTTTGCGGCGGCTGGGTTTGCCGGAACAGGAAATGCTGACAATACCGCTATTTGAATTGGACAGGATGAAAAACATCGATCACCTGACGTCCCTTTATGTGCCGCGGCGGCCGCCGGGGCAGATGGATGTTTCCCCCCTGGCGGAAATTATGGCCGGGCTGCGTTCGCCCGGCGGCTGTCCTTGGGACATGGAGCAGGATCACAAGTCCCTGCGGCAGTATCTGATCGAAGAAACCTATGAAGTGCTGGAGGCGATCGATAAAGAAGATTACGCCGGACTTTGCGGCGAATTGGGCGATCTGCTCTTGCAGGTTGTTTTTCACGCGCGCCTTGCCGAAGAAAAAGGGTTTTTCAAAATGCAGGACGTAGTGGACGAAGTCGTGGCGAAAATGCGCAGGCGGCATCCGCACGTTTTTGGTGCCATACAGGTTGATGGCGCCCAGGAGGTCATCAAAAACTGGGAAGCGATCAAGAAAAAAGAGTACAAGGAACGAAAATCCGTCCTGGATGGCGTTCCCGAAGGCTTGCCGGCGCTTATGGCCGCCTGCAAGCTTCAGGACAAAGCCGGGCGGGTGGGGTTTGACTGGCCGGAAACAGCGGGCGTATGGGACAAGGTGCATGAGGAGATAGGCGAGTTGCGCAAGGCCCAAGCCGCCGGCCGGGCGGATATGATGGAGTGGGAATTGGGCGATGTGCTTTTCGCTTTGGCCAATCTCGCGCGGCATATCGGCTGCAATCCTGAAATTGCCCTTTGCGCCGCGAACGGTCGTTTTAAAAACAGGTTTTGCCATGTCGAAGCTTGCGTAAAGCAGAGCGGGAAAAGTTGGGGCGACTTCACTTTGGAACAATTGGACGTGTTTTGGCGGCAGGCAAAAAATAAAAATAGCCAAGGAAAAATTTTTTAGCAGGATAAAACAGTATATATAGCGAATTAGCAACTTTGTGCAAGGATAAAAAGGCATTATAATTTGGCGTTATGAAAATTCTTTAGGAGGAATTAGGAATGAACAAAGCGGAACTTATTGCGAGCGTAGCCGAGAAGACGGGATTTAGCAAGAAGGATGCGGAAAAAGCTTTGAATGCAATGCTTGACAGCATCAAAAATGAGGTTGCCGGCAAAAACAAAGTGCAGATCATCGGCTTCGGCACTTTTGAGGCGCGGGAACGCGGCGCCCGCATAGGGAAAAACCCCCGGACAAAAGAGGAAATAAACATCTCCGCGTCGACGGTTCCTGTGTTTAAGGCCGGCAAGGGCTTTAAAGAGCTTACCAATAAATAGTCCATTCCGAACTTGCGCAAAGCTGCCGTCCGCAATCCGTGAATTCAAGCCGTCCGCCCGGCCTGTGGGCCGCGCGGGTAAAGTGCCCTTGATATCAGCCTGACTTGCTTCATTCGGAATTTGTTTTACAGGAAGTGTATGTCATGAAAACAAAAGTTTTGATTGTGGATGATGAAGAAAATATCAGGGAACTGGTCAAATTTCACATTGAAAAGGAAGGTTATCTGACTATTGAGGCAAGTGACGGCGCAGAAGCTTTGAATAAAGTTAAAACAGAAAATCCCGACTTGATAATTCTGGATTTAATGTTGCCTGGCATTGACGGCCTGGAAGTTTGCCGGCAACTGAAGGCAAACAAACAGACTTCGGGCATTCCGATTATTATGCTGACGGCCAAACAGGAGGAAATCGACATGGTTCTCGGTTTGGAACTGGGGGCGGATGATTACATTACCAAGCCTTTCAGCCCGCGGGCGCTGTTCGCGAGGGTAAAAGCCGTATTGCGGCGTTCAAGCAAAAACCTCGGTTTTGCCAGCGAATTGACGGTCGGCAATTTGCAGATGAATTTTGACCGACATGACGTAATGCTCAACGGAACAAAATTATATTTGACACCGAAGGAATTTGACCTTTTGAAATTTTTTATCACAAATACCGGCAAAATGTTCAGCCGAGAGCAATTGCTGGAGAAGGTCTGGGGCTACGATTATTACGGGGACACGCGGACGGTCGACGTGCATGTGCGGCATTTGCGCGCCAAACTGGAAGCCGATGAGAAAATAGTCAGCGCGATTGAAACCGTGCGCAAGGTTGGCTACCGATTTATTGGCCTTTCCTGAACGCCGGGGGCGCTTCCGGCAAATGGCGGCCGGGCGCCTCGCGCCAAGGACGCGTCTATGCCTAAACAAAGTTGGCTGTTCGGAGATGGCGGACGCCAAGCGGCACGCAAACCGTGCCGGCGGACGGACGTTTTGCAATGCGCGGGGTTGGCAGATTTACCGACTGCTGCCGCATCAAGGCGTGTTGGCGCTATTTTGCGGCAGCCCTATGGGGGCGGCCCGTTGCGTTTTGTTGAAAAATCTTGTCTTGAACGGGACTTCGCGTTGCGGGCAGCAAAGCTTGCGCGGCGTGAAGCCCCGTTCAACAAAAGAAACCCCTGACTATGTCCGGCTGTTGTCGGCGCCTGTTGACTCTATCCGAAAAGTTTAGATTTTGAGCGAATTTTTCGTCAGGCGCGGCGCAAAGCGCAGGCGAACCAGTAGGTCAAGCGAGGCTTTGGAGCAAAGCATGGCGGAAAATTCGCCCCAAGCTGGGCGTTGAACGGCAGTGTTTACAGGCTCTGAATATTTTGGCCTATGTTTTATCCGCCGCCTTTTGCCGGAGAAGGCGGCTTGTTGTTTTGCGAGCGGCGGCAATGTTAAACCGGGCGCTGCGTTATTGGCGCAACAAGGGGGATTGTTGTCCTGGACGTTAAAAAAATTGAAGTCGGCGACCTGCATTTGTTTTACGGCGCAAGCCACGCCCTTAAAGGCATTTCGCTGCAAGTGGGGAAAAACACGGCCGTCGCCTTGATCGGACCTTCCGGCTGCGGCAAATCTACCTTTCTCAAAACCCTCAACCGTATGAATGACTTGATCGAAAATGTCAGGATAAGCGGCAATATATTGATCGATGGGCAGGATATTTATCACCCTAACGTTGACGTGGCCGGTTTGCGCAAACGCGTTGGGATGGTATTTCAGCGGCCAAACCCTTTTCCCATGAGCATATACGACAATGTCGCCTACGGCCCTAGGATACATGGCAACCCTCGGCGCGCGGAACTTGACGTTATTGTGGAAAAAAGCCTGATGGGGGCAGCCTTGTGGGAAGAAGTCAAAGACCGCCTGTCGGCGCCGGCTATGGGGCTGTCCGGCGGGCAGCAGCAAAGGTTGTGCATAGCCCGGCTGCTGGCGGTGGAACCGGATGTCCTTTTGATGGACGAACCCTGCTCGGCGCTGGACCCGATATCCACCCTCAGGGTGGAAGAATTGATTTATGAACTGAAAACAAAATACACAATTGTGATAGTAACGCACAACATGCAGCAGGCCGCCCGCGTATCGGATTTTACGGCTTTCTTTTTGGACGGGAAAATGATCGAATGTCAAATGACCAAGGCGATATTCATACAGCCGAGCGATAAACGCACGGAGGACTATATCAGCGGGAGGTTTGGGTAAATGACGAGAAAAAACTTTACCAACGACCTTAAAGGCTTGCAGAACGACCTGCTGGCGATGGGCGCTTTGGTGGACGGCGCCCTGCGGGACGCTTTGAGCGCGCTGGAGGGGCATGACGTTCAATTGGCAGAAAAAATAATTGAAAATGACGATATGATCGATGAGATGCAAATAGCGATTGAGGACAAATGCCTGATGCTCATCGCCCTCCAGCAACCTTTGGCCACCGACTTGCGTATTCTCGGCACGGCGCTGAAAATAACAATAGATCTTGAGCGGATGGGCGATCACGCGAAAAACATTTCCGAAGTGACCATTGAAATAGGCAGGCGGCCTTTGCCCAACCCCTTGGAAGATATAGCGTCCATGACGGAAAAAGTTCGCGCTATGTTAAAAGACGCCTTGCGCGCCCACCTTGAAATGGATATCGGCCTGGCGGAATCCGTGCTGCGGGCGGACGGCGAGGTGGACGCACTGTGCGAATCGCTGCTAAGGGAACTTTTGACTTGCATGGCCGCCGATTCGTCCACGATTGGCCAGGCCAGCCAGTTTTTGTATATTGCCCGCTGCCTTGAGCGTGCCGGCGACCATGCCAGCAATATAGCGGAGTGCGTGGTATTTTTGGCGACCGGGCGGAGAATAAAATGACGTGCGCCGGCGGCGCTTTCCAAAACGGCGAAAATAATTGCGCCTTGGCCGCAAGGCGCAGCTTTGGCGGCAGGGCCGCCGTGGCGCGTTTGCGTGCGCGCAGGGGGAGGCTTTGGACGGAGTGGGCTTTGAGGGCAAGAAAAACTGGTTTTTTTTCGCGGCGGCGTTGGTTTTAATGCTTCTTTTGCCGACGGGATGCGGCGGAGCGCGCAATCAGACGGTAAAAGTCAGCGCTTCCGGTTCTTCGGCTCTCCTGCCCCTGTTGAAGGCGGGGCAGGAAGATTTCCAAAATATGCATGAAAACATTACCGTCAGCCTTTCCGCCGGCGGCTCTTTTACCGGGCAGAACCAGGCGGCGGCGGGTTACGTCGATATAGGCAGTTCTGATGTGCAATTACAGGTTTCGTTAAGGGGCAAGGGTTTGCGCGAACATATACTGGCCGGCATACCGTTTGTCTTTATTGTCAACAGGGACGTTCCGGTAAACAGCCTTACGGCGCGGCAATACGCCGATATCTTCTCCGGCGGCGTAAGCAACTGGAAAGAAGTCGGCGGGCGCGACCGGCCGGTAACCGTCGTTGGGCGGCCGTTCAGTTCTGGTTCAAGGGCGGCGATCGCTGATTTGGTGCTGCGAAATAAAAAATTTACCGACAACCAAATCATATTTGATTCCAACGGCGCGGTAAGGGCGGCGGTGGGGACAACGCCCGGCGCGATCGGTTATATCGACGCCGCTTATGTCGACGACAGCGTGAAGGAACTGTCTTTTGACGGCGCAAAATACAGCGTTGAAAACATAATCGCCGGCAAGTATCCGATTTACGCTTCCGGGCGCCTGTACACGCGGGGCGACCCCAAAGGCGCGGTAAAAGAATTTATCGACTTTGTGCTGGGCGAAGGTTTCCAAGACAAATATGTAGAAAAAAGCGGTTTTATTCCTATAGCCAAACTTAAAAAGGCAAAGCAGGGACGCGCGCAAACGGCAAAAAACTAAAGCCGCCCAATAGCGGCACGTCTTCTGGGAAACCGTGGGCGGCGTTGAATGGCTCGCGCCGCGCGAAAAATGGACGCAGGACATTTTCATGGCTAAAAATAATTTGCTTTTAAACAAAAAACAGGCGAGCGAAGCCGGCAAACATAATTTTTACGATCGCCTGGGTGGGCGGTTGTTTGCCTTGTGCGCCGGTTTTATGGCTTTTTTGGTTTTCGCGGTGGTTTTTTTCGTTGGGCAGCAAGGAATGCGAACCTTCGCGCAAGTAAGTTTTTTTGAATTTTTCCTTTCCGCGCGCTGGAACCCTTTGGAAGGGCAATACGGCGCTTTGGCGTTTATTTCCGGCAGTATTTTCGTTACGCTTTTGGCGACGCTGATAGGGGCGCCCCTCGGGATCGCCGGCGCGGTATTTTTAACCAAGGCCGCGCCGCCCAAGCTCTACGCGGTTATGAAACCGGCGGTTGGCCTTTACATGGCGATACCATCCGTTGTTTACGGTTTTGTCGGCTTGACGGTCATAGTGCCGTTTATACGGGAATTTTTCCGTGTCCCGGCTGGGTTTGGCCTGTTCGCCGCGGCGCTCGTTTTAAGCGTGATGATTTTACCGACGATTGTGAACATTTCCGAAGACGCGATAAGATCCGTGCCGAACACCTTGGAAGAAGCGTCGCTGGCCATGGGGGCGACCTACTGGCAGACCATCTGGCGGGTAATTTTACCGGCCGCCCTGCCGGGGCTTTTGACTGCGGTTGTTTTGGGGATGGCACGCGCCATCGGCGAAACAATGGCCGTACAGATGGTCGTCGGCAACGCTCCCCAAATAGCCGATTCCTTGTTCGCTCCCGCCAGTACGCTGCCGAGCGAGATTGTGCTGGAGATGGGCAACGCCCCTTTTGATTCGGCTTGGAGCAACGGCCTGTTTTTAATGGCGTTCGTTCTTTTGCTCATATCATTTTTTATGATTGCCATAGTCAGAAAAATTGCTGGCCGGAGGGCATTTTAAGATGACGGATTTCGCCGCGCGCAACCGGAGGAACGACAAGATAGCGCTGGCGGCGCTCTGGGGCGCGGCACTGTTGATTTTTGGCCTGCTGGTTATTTTTCTGGGTTATCTCTTGTACAAAGGGCTGCCGGTACTGACGATCGCCTTTATTGTCGGCGCGTCCAAGGACAGCCAGGCCGGCGGCGGGGTGGGCGCCCAGCTTTTTAATACCCTTTACATAATAGCCCTGTCGGTGGCGGTATCTTTGCCGCTTGCCACGGGCACGGCAATTTACCTTAGCGAATACGCGAAAAACAACCTTTTGACTAGGGCGGTCAGGATATCAATAGAAAGCCTGGCTTCTGTCCCGTCAATTGTGCTGGGACTTTTCGGCATGATCATTTTTGTGAACTACTTTAAATTGGGGTTCAGCATTATCGGCGGCGCGCTTGCGTTGTCCATGCTCAACCTTCCTTTGCTGGCCAGGGTGACGGAAGAGGCTTTGCGGGCGGTGCCGCAAACGTACCGTGAGGCCAGCCTGTCTTTGGGGGCGACCAAATGGCAGACGATATGGAAATTAACGCTGCCGAGCGCATTGCCTGGCATAATGACGGGGCTTACGCTGACTTGCGGGCGGGCGGCCGGCGAAAGCGCCATATTGATTTTTACGGCCGGCACTACAGTTTCGCGGCGCATGGCGGATTTTGACCTCTTGGCTTCCGGCGAGACCTTGGCAGTACATATATGGTACGTCATGTCGGTCGGCCTTGCGCCGGATCGGTCGGCAGTCGCCAGCGGCAGCGCGGCGCTGTTGATAATAACGGCGCTTTTGCTGAACGCGGCGTTTCACCTTCTGCAAAAATTCATCAAACGGCGGGCCGGGCTGCGCTGATCAAGCGATCGCGCCGGGTTCGGTTTCGTCCTCGTAAGACGCCAGCGGTATATTCACGATAAATGTGGAGCCGACATTGAAATTGCTTTCGGCGGTTATAGTCCCGCCGAACAAATCCACGATGAATTTTACTATGGCCAGGCCAAGACCTGTGCCGCTGGTCCTTTTTCTGGCCGCCGCTTTGCCGGCGCGGTAAAACCTTTCAAAAATAAACGGCAATTGTTCGGCTTTTATGCCTACGCCCTCGTCGCTGACGGCAAATACGGCGAAGCGGCTCGTCTGGTCGTAAGTTATGGTTATGTTGCCGCCATCGTGCGAATACTTGACCGCGTTCTCCAAAAGATTGAGCAGTATCTGCTCAAGCCAATCGGCGTTGGCGAGGACCCTCCCCGGCGGCTGTTTGTAGATTATATGCACGGACAGCTTTTTTCTTGCTATCTGCTGGCGGAGGCGTTTTTTGGCCTTTTCCATGAACCCTTTGGCGCTGAAGGCGGATATTGCTATGGCCTGCCGGTATTCTCCCGAATCAAGGCGTGCAAGCTGCAGGATGTCTTTGATTATTTTTTGCATACGGACGCTTTCCTCGTGTATTATGCCCACGAATTTCCGACTCAGCGGCGGCGAGTCTATCGCCCCGTCCAAAAGGGTTTCGGAAAACCCGACGATGGAAGTCAGCGGAGTGGACAATTCATGCGAAGCGTTGGCGACAAAACTTATCTGCCGCTCATAAATCCCCAGGAGTGCCGTCACGTCGTGAAACACGCAGAGTATGTTGCTGTCCGCCGGGCGGGGGGATGACGGCATGGGGCTGATGAAAACGCGGAAAATATAATCAATCCGGTTACGGGTTATTTTAAGGTCGATGGTAGCGTCTTCCGTAGTTTTAAGGCACTCTTTGATAGTTGAGTCCAGCAGGCTGCTGCCGACGACCTCTAGATTGTGGCTGCCGATCAGGCAGGTGTTTCTGTTGTGATGAAAAACATAACGGCCGCGGTTGTTTATGGAAACTATCCGCCCGGCATTGTCGGTTACGATTATAGGGTTGTCCATGTGTTCAAGGATCAGCTGTTGGTTCTGTTTTTCGGAAGAAAGTTCTTTTATCTTGAAAGACAAGCCGCCGGCCAGCTTGTTGAGGGTGTGCGCTAAAAGAGTAAATTCATCGTAATTGCGATAATCGACCCGGTGTTCAAGATGCCCGAGCGACAATTCAGTGGCGGCTTCCGTTATTTTTTTCAGCGGACGGAGCAGGCGGCCGGCCAAATGGGAGCTGGCCAGGGTTACGGGAATGATTAAAAGTAAAAAGGCGGCCAGCATGCTCCTTAAAAAATCGCCGATGACCGTCCCGGACATGGTGTCGGGCGAGGATACCCTGAGCACTGTTTTGAAGGGCGGTTTGCCGAGAGGTATGGCGGCGAAGAAGAATTTTTCGCCG
>JAISLQ010000048.1 GCA_031290885.1 Acidaminococcales bacterium | reverse complement strand
CAACAATACCGAAACGCTTGAAATCGAACGCGACAAAACCAGGAACCAGCTCGCCTACGCCCGGGAGATTAAAAAACCCATATTGAACATTGACTATTGCGGCACGGCCAAAAAAATCGTCCTTTCGGAGGCTTTGAACAAAAAGGAAAAATTTATCAGCTTTGCCTCCACCAGCAAGAATTTGAACCGCATACCGCTGTACCCAGTTCAATTGTCCGGCGAGAGCGCCCGCGACATAACCAAGCTGGCCGAGATCAAAAACTTCCTGGTTCTCCTCGAACCGAGCGGGTTCCATAGAAGGCATGATTATATAGCAGCGCTGCGGGAAACAAATTTTGACCTTATTATCATTGATTTATTTTTTGGCGCGGAATTTTTATCGCCGCAGGAAGTAGAAAGTCTTAAAACGAAAAAAAATGGCGGCCGCAGGCTGGTGTTTTCCTATATGAGCATAGGGGAGGCGGAAGATTACCGCTATTACTGGCAAAAAAGCTGGTCGGCGCAGCCGCCGGGCTGGTTGGAAAGAGAAAACCCCTACTGGAAGGGCAACTTCGTAGTCAAATACTGGGAGAGGGAATGGAAGGATCTGCTTTTCGGAAAGCCTGGCGCTTATCTTGACTTGATACTGGCGCAAGGTTTTGACGGCGCTTTTTTAGACATTGTCGATGGCTGGGAATATTTTACGGAAAAAAATGCAAAAGAAGGTATAAAATAAATTATGAAAATACTTATTACCGGCGGCGCGGGGTTCATCGGCTCGCATCTTGCGGATTTGCTGCTTAAAGAACAAGTGGAAACAGTAGTGCTGGACAACCTTAGCACAGGGTTGGCGAAAAATGTGCCGGACGGCGCAAAATTCATCAAAATGGACGTTCGCGCCAAAGGGCTCGCGGATGTTTTCGCCGAAGAAGGGTTTGATGCCGTCGTGCATTTAGCCGCGCAGACTATGGTCAATGTCTCGCTGGACGATCCTTTTTTTGACGGTGAAAACAACATACTGGGCGGGATTAACCTGCTTGAAGCCTGCCGGAAAAAATCGGTAAAAAGGGTGGTTTTTTCCTCCAGCGCCGCTGTTTACGGCAACGTAAAAATAGTCCCGATCAAAGAACACTATGACAAAATGCCGACTTCGTTTTATGGATTGAGCAAGCTTACTTTTGAGCGTTATTTAGAACTTTATCAGAAAAATTTTTCCCTTGATTACATCGTTTTGCGTTTTGCCAACGTCTACGGAGAACGGCAGGGAGACGGCGGGGAAGGGGGGGTAATCAGCATTTTTGCCAAACGGGCTGCCCAGGGGGCGCCCATTGACATCTTTGGCGACGGCGGGCAGACCCGCGACTTTGTTTACGCCGGCGACATTGCCGCCGGCATTTGGCGGGCGCTTAAAAGCGATAAAATAAATACGGCCTACAACTTGAGCAACAAAGAAGAAACCAGCATAAACCAGCTTGCGGGAATGTTAGGGAAAATAACGGGGAAAAAGATAGGGGCGAAATACGGTCCGCCGCGGGCAGGCGACATTTACCGCTCTATTTTGGACAATGAGCGGGCGGTGCGAAATTTGGGCTGGAAAACCTCTGTGCCGCTGGAAGAAGGATTGCGCAGGACTTGCGAATATTTTGCCAATAAAACATGACTGTTTAAAAGCGGCAAGCGCGGCCATGGCCGCGCTTTTTTCATGCGTTGCGAAAACAGTGCCGGCTTGCGCTTTGACGAATGTAACATGGCCGTGCTATTATGTTTAGGGAGCGCCGCGCTTTGGCGGCGCTTCAAGCCGAAACTTTCGCCTGTTGGGGCGGGATTGTTTTGGCGCAATTTTGTTTTTATGGCGAGGCGATTGGTTCATGCTGCTGGCGGTTTTAGGCGACTCGTTGACCGCAGGGTTCCCTTTCGGGGAAAAGGTGTCGTGGC
Organism: Acidaminococcales bacterium; assembly: GCA_031290885.1. NCBI lineage: Bacteria > Bacillati > Bacillota > Negativicutes > Acidaminococcales > Acidaminococcales bacterium. The sequence goes on along the minus strand of JAISLQ010000048.1, from coordinate 2,425 downwards.
TTTCCGTTTTGTCGGAACGGCTCGGCGTAAAATCGCTCAATTATGGTGTTTGCGGTGAAACTACGGCAGACATGAAGTTTCGCGCCAAACGAATTCTGGAAAACGGCGAACTGACGCATTTTATCATGTTTGGCGGCGCCAATGACGTAATTTTGGCCGCGCGCGCCGCATCCGACATTGCCCGCGACACGGCCGCCATACAGAAAATGGCCTTGGACAGGAAATTGCGCGTTGGCTGTGTTTTGCCGCTGGTTTCGGCGGCGGAAATTTTCGCGGGCGATTTTATGGCGCTGCGCGATAGTGTGCGCGGCGCGTCTTTGCCGGGGGTGTTGACGATTGACCTGCAAAAGGCTCTTCCCGCCGCCGACAACCCGTTGAATTACCTTGACGATGGCGTGCACTTGACCGTGAGGGGCAATGAGGCGTTAGGGCTTTACGCGGCCAGGCTTTTAAAAGATTGGCTGCGGGAGTGATTTAATTGAGCGTTTTCGTCATAGGGTTCATGCTTTTTTACATAACAGGCAATTTGTATCTGGGCTATCGGTTCGTTGCGGTGTTCCGGGAGCGGTTGCCGCTGGCGGGCGGCGCTGTCGCGGCCGTTTGGCTGGCGGTGGCTTTGCTGCCCTTGCTTTTGCGCAATGACAGCGAAGCGTTGCCTAACGGGCCGCTGGATTTGCTTTATCTTTTGGGAGCTTACTGGATCGCGATAATTTATTATGGCCTGATGCTTGCCGCCATTTGCGATTTGGCGAATTTTCTGCAAAAAACTTTTCGCCTCGCCATATTCCGTCCGTCGGCCCAGGCTACCGGCGGCGCTGTCCTGACGATATTGCTCGCCCTTATGTCATACGGCGCTTATAACGCGCAAAACCCCCGCGTAACCAATTATAAGATAAAAATCGACAAACCGGCGGCAATTGGCAAAATGCGCATAGCCATGCTTTCCGATTTGCACCTGGGAAAAATAAACGGCGAAAAATCGGTGGCGCGGGCAGTGGCAATGGTCAACGGCCTTGACGCCGACGTTTTGTTCATTGTCGGGGATACGGTTGACGGCGATATAAATTCGCTCTATCGCAAACGGCCGCTGGACGGCTTAAAAAATGTAAATACTAAGTTCGGCGTTTACGCGGTCATGGGCAACCATGAATACATAGGGGGGCGAGAAAGCAAAGACGTTGAGGCGTATTTGAATTCGCGGTACATGACTGTGCTGGTGGACAAAGGCGTAACATTGCCAAACGGCGTATATGTCGTGGGGCGCGACGACTACAGCCGGGCCGGCGGAAAGCAAAGTCTGGCGCCGCTGTTGGCCGGCCGCGGCGAGCAACCGATAATAGTCCTTGACCATCAGCCAAGCCGCCTGAAAGAGGCCCAGGCGGCCGGGGCGGATTTGATTTTGTGCGGGCACACGCATAAGGGGCAGATTGCGCCTAACAACCTCATAACCAGTTATATTTTTCCCATCGACTACGGCTACGCAAAATTGGACAGACTGAACGTGATTGTTACCTGCGGCTTTGGGACGTGGGGCCCGCCGGTCAGGATCGGCAATGCGCCGGAAATTGTGTGCGTGGACGTTGAGTTTGCCCCGGCGGGCAAGCTTTAAAGCGCAAGCCGGAAACGGCGGGCGCGCTCTGCCGCCAAATGTTTTTACGGAACGCTTGCTATGTTAAATTGCGAAAATATTTTAAAAGCGAAAATATTATATTATATAATGGCTATATAAGGCAGATGATTTACGATTTATGACGGAACCGGACCTTGCCGGGCGGCCGATGCCGCGAAAGGCGAAACGGAGTTGATATTTTGGACAGGGATGGCGCGTTCTTCAATACCGGGCAGACCATAACCACGTTGATCGAATCTCTTTCGGACGGAATACTGATTGCGGACATCGACGCTGTGGTCAGATATGTCAATGAAAGTTATCTTAATATCGTCGGTATAAAGCGGGAAGCCATTATGGGCAAATTCCTGCCGGACGTTAGGCCGGGCAGCGTCCTGCCGCAGGTAATAAAAACCGGGCAAAGCAAACTGGGCATAATTCGCCGTGAGATCAGCACAAATTATGTGGTCGATCTTAACCCTTTATACGAAAATGGGCAAATCATCGGCGGCATATCGCTGATCAAAGACGTTGAGCGCATAAAGCAACTCTCAAGGGAACTAGAGCAGTATGTGCGGCGCAACGAGGAATTGAAAAAGACGGTAACGCGCCTGTCCCGGGCAAAATACACCTTCGACGACGTAATCGGCGTGTCCGCGCCGATGCAAAAAGCCATTGCCATGGCAAAACGCATGGCGGAATATGACGAGGACATTTTGATTGTCGGCGAAAGCGGCACAGGCAAGGAACTGTTTGCGCAGGCGATACACAATTGCAGCGCCCGCGCGTCCAAGCCGTTCATTGCGCTGAATTGTT
>JAISLQ010000047.1 GCA_031290885.1 Acidaminococcales bacterium | reverse complement strand
TGCCACGCTGCCCAAGCGCGGAAGCCGGCACAACTTTTTAACACCGTTTTGCGGGTCTGTAATTTCAATCTCCTTGTTTTCCCGCAGGTCAAAAGCGTTTGAGCGGAACAGCAAACTCGGCAGATTTATCGCGTTGGCTCTCGTCATAGCGATATTTGACACTTGCAAAGCAAATGAAGATTTATCGGCAGCATAAGTCGTGGCGAAAGCGTTCTCAACGCCGATTGCGCTTTCTTTCACCGCGAGAATTTCTTTCGCGATTGTTCCCGTTCCGCAACACGGATCAATGGCGGGAGCGGTCAAATCGGCAATGCCGGCTTTAACAAGTATCTCGGCGAGTTTCGGCGGTGTGGTGAACACGCCCGATACGCTCCGCTTGAACTGATTGACGGCGCTTTCAAGCACGGATTGCAACGCCGATTGCGGGATTTGCGCCAAGCCATTTTCGGACAGGAACGCGTTATAATCGGTCAAGTCCGTCCACGTTGCGGCAGGCAAAAGTTCGCTATATGGCACGGATTCAAAGACGTTGAAAAAGTCGCATTGCGCCGTGATTTCCTCAAACACTTTCAGCGCGTCGGCGGGCAACATATCCTCGTCAATGCTTTCAACAACCGTCGCCGGGTTGTGATTCCCTTTAATCATATTGGCGATCGTGAATTTGTTGATCCAGTTCAAGAGAACATACTTTGCGTAAGCGGAATACCGGCTCGTCTCATCGAATTTATACTCTTTTTCAACGCTACGCCACCATTGTGAAATATGCGCTGCAATGGTGGTATTCGTGACGCTCGCGTTTTGGATATGCTCCGCCGTAAGATTCTTGTTGCGCCGTATGAGTTCCGCAAAAATCGAGTCCGTAACAATGTCTCCGATTTTTGCGGGACGCAACTCGCCCGACGCGAAAAAGCCGTTGATTTCTCGGAGCATTTCTCCAATCAACGATTCCCAATCGGATTTATATGTAGCTACGTCAGCGCGAGTGCGGATATGACTCGTCCTGTCCCATTCTCGCACTTTGCTCCAACTGTCCGCGCTTTTGACATACATTACGCCATAGGAGAAATTCCAGATAACACAACTATTCACGCGGAGAACATCAGCCTTGCGCTTAGCGTCGGCAACAAATGCCGAATCGGTAATCGGAACGTCGGGCATCTTGACTTCCCAACCCTGCAAAATTTGAGTGCGGGCGTTATCGCCGTACACCAAAACATCGGGGAACATCGTTTGATTCCCCGTGTTGAGTGTACTTTCGCCGCCGACGGACTTGATTTGCCAAGTGTTGCGCTTGACTATCGCGTCCATCAGCTTTATGAGTTCAATAGCCTCACTGCGTTCGTTGTTCACTTTAGCGTAACGCGGCATATAATCAATCCTCCGCAAAGTCCGCTATCAACGGGCTAACGTATATCGTTTCACGCTCTTTGCGCGGCAGATTACGCCACGCGTCGCGCAATCTGTTTTCAGCAACGGCTATGTAATCAATCTCGCCGCGTTTGAACAGAGCAACGTCCTCATTTTTCTCAATACCGATGAAGTTTCGTCCCTCCAACATCGCCGACACTAAGAACGAACCGCTCCCGCAAGTATTATCAAGAACCACGTCCCCTGGTTCGGTGTAGGTGCGGATAAGATACCGCCCAAGCTCCACAGGCTTCTGCGTCGGGTGAACGACTTCGCCCTCTGATTCGGCGGTCTTGACGTAGATTATATCCGTCGGATAACGTTCGCCGTCGCTGTGAACGTGAACAGGCTCGAAGTCTCCATAACAACCGCTTAACTGGTTCTTTCTCACGCCCTTGTCGTACGCCGTTCCCTGCGTCATCTGCGGGTGATATGTCGGCTGACGCTGATAAAATACGCACACGTCCTCGTGCTTGCGGAGCGGTTGCTTTTTGGCGTTTAGGAAGTTAGTGGGCTTAGACTTCTCCCACACCCATTTATACTTAAATAGCTTCTCTTGACTGAGTATGAGTTTCGCTGTAAACACACCGTGCGAAGTAAGGGCAATCACGCCGTTTGCCTTGATTATGCGGAGATATTGTTCCCACAGGCGGTCAAGCGGTATGTAGCTGTCCCAAGCGTTTTGCGTCATGCCATACGGCAAATCGCAGAGTATCATGTCAATCGAGTGTTCGGGAATGACCTCCATCTTTTCAAGGCAATCCGCCTCGAAAACACGATTAAGCAAGTCCTCGATACTCGAAGCGGCCACGCGCCGACTCACGGGTGCCTCGGCAATCGCCGCAACACGGCGGTCAAGCCGAACCCGATTCGATGAAGCACCTGCGTTGACGGCAGCTCTGTTTGTAAGCGGCATCGCGCTTACCTCGCTTTCCGCGCCGGTTGTTCTTCGGGCGCAAGTTCCATAATGTCGCCGGGTTCGCACGCAAGCGCACGGCAGATTCTAACCAGTAAATCGGTGTTGACGTTCTCACCGTTTTTCATTTTCGCAAGCGACGACGGGCTTACGTTTGCGGCTTTGCAAAGCTCGCCTTTCATCATATTTTTGTCAATCAAGAGCTTCCACAGCTTATTATAGCTGACACCCACGGCAATCACCTCGCTCAGACTTCAACCATCTTTCGCATTGTAGCACACTTGACTTGGAATTGCAAGAGAAACTTTTGAGATTTCATAAATATTTTCTCGTAGTAAGAATTCGAGGATGGTTCTCCAGGCGAATTGCACATCTCAATCATCTCTGTAAATCTATCTTGTTGTGCGATATGCTGAATTTGACAAACCCCCTTGACAAACCGCCCCGAACGGCGCAAGTCGTTGGCAATGGCCAAGGCCAAGTATGCGTTTCTGCTTATAAACTGCACATTTGGCTATCGCAAAACGGCATACAGGGGCATAGGCAAAAATCTCCACAGGCGGCGCATTTTGTTTTGCGGCGCGAACCTTTTGATGCGCGCGAGGCCGGGCGGCCGGCGGCCCATATAGGCCGAGGGGGTGAAGCGCGCCCATTTAGCGCCGAAAAGGCAGATTGCGAGGTTGAAACCGCTTCCAAATGTCGCAGGCCGGCCGCGCAATATTTCCCGCAAATCGGTTGACGCAAACGCAAAGCGATGTTATCATTTAAGCAATCCTTGACAATTTTATAGCATTTTATTTTATACAAGGCAGCAGATGCCCGTAAGGGCTTAATAAGTAAGTCCGGGACAATGGCCGGCCGGCCATAGGTTTCGGCGCGGTACCGCCGCTGTAAGGGCGAGCTCGTTTCTCAGGGACGTTGCGGCGCAATGTCCCGACAGCCACTGGCATGGACAAAATTTATGGACAGCCATAAATAAAGCATTGCCGGGAAGGCGAAACGCGCCATGACCCCCGAGCCAGAAGAATTGTCCGCTGCATACCGTTTTTGGCCCGCGGGTGTTCGGGAAGGCTGATGGTCTTTAAAGAAATCTTGCCACGGTTTGACCGAACCTCTTGTAAACAGGAGGTTCTTTTTGTTTTTCCCGGCAAACCGGGCGCCATTTCCGTCATGAGTACGGCAAGGCATGGCAATGCGAAAAAAAGCAAACGAGTAAAGGAGTGGGAACGATGGCCGAGGGCGACAATACGGAAGCTCTGGCGGCGGCAGACAGCAAAACCAATCCCAAGGCGGAAAAATTCCGGGAATTTCTTGCGGGAATCAAAATAAGCCCTTTCCGGGCGGAAATAATCGGCGACGAGGCGCTAACCGTGCTTTTTCGCACTATGCTGACCGTGCACAAGCAGCAACTGCCGCTCATTTTCTTTACCGATGCGAGCATTTACGCCATGATTCGGATCCTCATCCTGCCGGCGGCAATGAACAGCAACAAGCGGACGAAAGTGATAGAGTACCTAAACGGATTAAACTCTAGGTACAAGATTTTCAAATATTCCATAACCGCCGACAGCGACATTGTGCTTGACATATCGCTGCCCTGCGCGCCGGAATTCTTTGACCCGCGCGTGGTCATGACGGCGGTTGAGGTTGCCGCCGGCCATTTGAACGAAATATTCTTTGAGTTTATGCGGCAGGTGTGGGGCGATGACGACAGCGCCGGTTTGTCTGCCCTAAATTAAGCAATAACGCTCCTATATTAAAATCATGCTGTCTTTGCGGCTGATTCCGCGCCCCCGCTTTGCTTTGATGCTTTGCCGGACAAGGCGGCAATTGTCCCGCAAATCTTAAGTCATGTTTTAATCCGCGAACAGTAAATAAGAAAGGAAAACGAAGCATGGCCTTTTTTTCAGACGCAGTAAGTTGGTTCCTGAAAGGCGGGCCGGTCATGTGGCCGTTGCTCTTGTGTTCGCTGGTCCTTTTTTGGTTGGGCATAGAGCGCTGGTTGTTTTACCGCGCCGCCCTTTCCGGGCCGGAATTTGCGGAAAAGTTCCTGGCCCTTGCATCCGGCGGCCAATGGCCGGAGGCGCGGCGGCTTGCCCAAGAAACGAAAGGCGAGGAGGCGGCGCTGGCTCTGAGCATCATGGACAGCGACAAAAGCGGCGCCCGGCTGGAAGCCTTTGCGTCCGCTAAAGCGGAGCGCGCCATTGGCAAATTTGAAGAATATATATCGTATATTGCGGTCATCGTTACCCTTTCCCCCGTATTGGGGCTTTTAGGCACCATCACCGGCATGATCGCCTCTTTCGACGCGCTGGACGAACGTATGCAAAACCCTATGGCGGTAACCGCCGGCATCAGCGAGGCGCTCATTACCACCGTTTTTGGCCTGTGCATCTCCATCGTGGCGATCTGCGTCCATACTTGGTTTTCCCAAAAAATGAAAGTGGCTTCCCTAAACATAGAGGAAACCGCCAACACGCTGCTGGGGGCACTTACGGCAAAGGAAGCTTCTGCCGCCGGAGACAAAAAACCATGATCAAGCTAAAGCACGGCAAGCTCGCCAAACCGCCGGAATTGATGATCAGCCCGATGATCGACATGATCTTTTTGCTTTTGGTTTTTTTTATCTTCGCGACTATGTACATGAGCGAGATAAAAACTATCGATTTGCGCCTGCCTTCCGCCCAAAACGCCAAAACGGACGCCCCTCCTTCTTTTGTCGTTACGGTAAAGGATGACGGGCGGCTGTTTTTGGATGACCGGCCGGCGGAGGCAAACGAAATAATTGCCCTGGCTGCCGACGCCGGCAGGCGCGACAGTAAATTCGCCGTGCTCATAAGGGCAGACAGGGAAACTGATTACAGGCATGTGGTGGCCTTTCTCGACAAATTAAAAGGCGGCGGCATAACTCGTGTGGCGCTGGCGACCCAAAGCGGTGAGGAAAAATGAATGGCCGCAAGCGTCATGCCGCCGGCTTTTGCGGATCCTTGCTCGCCCATCTCCTGCTCGTTGCGCTTCTTGCCGTTTTGGGCGTCTTTACTGTAGCCGTTCCGCCATCACTTACGCTGGAGGTATCTTTCGCCGGCAGCCCCGGCGGCGGCGGGGGCGCGGCCGCCGCCCTTCCCCGGGCGGCGGCTGTCAGCGCGCCGCCGCCCGCGCCGGACGACATAGCCGAAGAAAAAAAGCCCCAACGGGCGCCGCAGGAAACGCCGCCCGCCCCCGCCGCGCGTCCGCCGGAAACATCCGGCGGACGCGCGGAAGGCAATGACAAAGACAATGCCGCCGGGCAGGGCACGGGCGGCATCGGTTCAGGCGACGGCAAAACGCAGGGAAAGAGCCGGGGCGGACAGGGCGGCGGGAGCGGCCAAGGGACGCAAAGCGCCCTGCCGCGCATGATTTACTATAAAGAGCCCAATTACCCATCGTCGGCCATAGCGGCCGGCGCGCAGGGAACGGTGAGCATCCGGCTGTTCGTCAGCGCGCGCGGCGCGGTGGAAAACGTATCATTGGAAAAATCTTCCGGCTGGCGGGAAATTGACGCTTCGGTTTTAACGGCCGCGAAACAATGGCGTTTTTCTCCGGCCAAAGACGCTGTTGGGAAAAGCATGGCCTGTTATGTGGATTTGCCGGTTAATTTTCGTTTGCGAAAGTAACCGGCCGGCGATTTTCCTGCGGCGGTCATTGGACGGTGGCCGGCGGCCTGATTTTGCCGGCCGCCGTTTTGTTTTCCGCCGCCGCGAGGATTTTTCTGCTGCGTTCCAAAGCGGAGGCAAAATCCTTCCAATAAATCCTCTTGCCGGCCACGGAAAATATCCCTGCCTTGTGCAGGCTGTAGCGCACGTCGTTATTGGCTTCGGTCAAGAGCGTCCTGACGTTGCGCTTTTTCAGTTTGACAATGACGTTTTTGAGCGTCTCGATCGCGGTCATGTCGGCGAAAGGGACGTGATACAGACGGATGATGAGTATTTTGGGATAGGTATTGGTATAGGCGAGCGTCCGTTCAAATCTTTCCACCGCGCCGAAAAAGAGCGGACCTTCGATCGCGTAGGCAATCGTGCCTTTAGGCAGCGCCCTTTCCGGTTCGTTCCCGAGTTCTTCGCTGCTCACCTTGTGTACGTCCACCGACGCAGTCATGCGTTTCATAAAATGCAGTATCGCCAGCAGCACGCCGACATTGACCGCTACCACCAAGTCGGCGAAAACGGTCAGCAAAAAAGTGACCAAGAGGATGATCACGTCCGCCGCCGGCGCTTGGCGGATCATGTAGACGAAGTATTTGACGTCGCTCATGTTGTAGGCTACGACGAAAAGTATCGCCGCCATGGCCGCCAGCGGTATGTAAGAGGCGGCCGGCGCGAAAAAAAGCACAACGAGAAAGAGAGCCGCGCACTGGATTATGCCGGACAAGGGGCTGTTGCCGCCGTTGCGCACATTGGTGGCGGTACGGGCGATCGCGCCGGTCGCCGCTATGCCGCCAAAAAGCGGGGAGAAAATATTGGCGATCCCCTGCCCAATCAATTCCTGATTGGAGTCGTGCCTGGTATCGGTCATGCCGTCGGCCACCACCGCCGAAAGCAGCGATTCAATCGCGCCGAGGATGGCGATGGTAAAGGCCGGGCCCACGAGCGTAAATATAGTCGCCAAGTCGGAAGCTGGCCAAACAAAGGTGGGCGGGCTTTGCGCAATGCCGCCGAAGGCGTTGCCGATGGTTTTGACGCCCGGAAAATCAAACCACGTCTGCAGGCCGGTAGCCAGCAGCATCGCGATGAGCGGGCTGGGGATGCGGCTGAACTTTTTTATTTTCGGAAAAAATATTATTGTCAGGATGCTTACTACGGCCAATCCGAGGGTGGCCGGATGAAACTGCGGCAATACCTGCAAAAGCGCCCACGCTTTCTCGTGAAAATGTCCGCCCCCTGTTTTGGGCAGTCCGAAAAAATACTGCCATTGCCCAACGCAGAGGACTACGCCGATCCCGGCGGTAAAACCGACGATGACCGGCTTGGGGATGAATTTTATGACCCCCCCGAATTTGGCCAGGCCCATACAGACGAGCATGGCGCCCGCCATGATCGTCGCGGTCTGCAGCCCGGCCATGCCGTGCGATGCCCCTATGCCGGACAGGAGCATGACGAAAGCCCCGGTCGGGCCGGCTATCTGTACGCGGCTGCCGCCGAACAGCGATACGCAAAGCCCGGCGACAATCGCCGTGTATATTCCCTGCTCCGGCTTGGCGCCCGAGGCTATGGCGAAGGCCATGCCCAAAGGGATGGCGATAACGCTGATAATAAGGCCTGACACCAGATTGCGCGGCCAATATTTCCGGGCGAACAGGCCGGCCTTTTTTGCTTCAAGAAAGGCAATCATTTTTTCACTCCCAAATTTAGACGCATGAATTATTTTGTTTGATTTAATGCAAATAACATGTACAATATAATAAGTAAATTATAATCATTTGTCAACAAGGAGTCCGCAATGTTTACAGACAAGGCCAGGATATATGTCAGGGGAGGCAAAGGCGGCGATGGGATGTTGGGTTTCCGCCGCGAGAAATACGTTCCCCGGGGCGGCCCGTCCGGCGGCGACGGCGGGCGCGGCGGCAGCGTGATATTGCTGGCGGATGCAAATATCAATACGCTGGTGGATTTTCGCTACAAGCGCAAATTCGAGGCCAGCCCCGGCGGGCGCGGCGGCACGAGCAATTGTTTCGGCGCGGCCGCCCCGGACATAGTGATAAAAGTTCCCATAGGGACGATAGTCTACGACGAAAAAACAGAAACGCCGCTTTCCGACCTCAAGGAACACGGGCAGGAGTTTATCGTGGCGCGCGGCGGGCGCGGCGGACGCGGCAACGCCAAATTCGCCGACAGCGTGAACAGGGCGCCGGCTTTCGCGGAAAAAGGCGAGCCGGGCGAGAGCCGCTGGGTTAGGCTGGAGCTTAAGCTTTTGGCTGACGTGGGGCTGATCGGCTATCCCAGCGTAGGCAAGTCCAGTATCATTGCCAGGGTGTCGGCCGCCAAGCCGGAGATAGCGGCTTATCACTTCACCACCCTCAGCCCGGTTTTGGGCGTCGTCAGCATGGGCGACGATGCGAGTTTCGTGCTGGCGGACATACCGGGGCTTATTGAGGGCGCGCATAGCGGCGCCGGCCTCGGGCACGACTTCTTGCGGCATATAGAGCGGACGCGCGTACTCATTCACGTCGTTGACGCGTCCGGGCTGGAAGGGCGCGACCCTATCGACGATTTTGAAAAAATAAACGAAGAATTGGCGCTTTACAGCGAGCAATTGGCGGCGCGCCCGCAGCTTGTGGCTGCCAATAAAATGGACCTGCCGCAGGCCAAAGAGCACTATGCCCGCCTGTCATCTTATGTCGGGGCAAAAGGGCGCGCCATATTGCCGGTGTCGGCGGCCAGCGGCGAAGGGCTGCCGGAGCTTATGCGCCGCGCCTGGGACGCGCTGAAAGATGCCCCGGCCATGCCTTTGGCCGTCTGCCCGTCCGCCTTGCCGGAGGAAGACGGCGACGCTTTTGCCGTCAGGCGCGAAGATGACGGCACGTTTTGCGTAACAGGCCGCAATATCGAAAAACTTGTAGCCATGACGGATTTTGCCAACGACGAAGGGCTGCGCCGCTTTCAGCGCATTTGGCGGCGCATAGGCATAGAAGACGCGCTGCGCGCGCGCGGGATCAAAGAAGGCGACAGCGTGCGCATAGCGGACATGGTATTTGATTTCGCCGATTAGCGCGGCGGGCGGGCATTTGCCGCGCTTTAAACAAACATATTTGAGTTGTTGGCATTGGCATTTGCGGCCGTGAACGCTGTAAAACAGTCAGGGGGCAGGGAAAGGAAGCGGTATCGTGTTGACGCGCGCGACTCTTATCGGCGCCAGGCGAATAGTGGTCAAGGTTGGGACAAGCACTCTTACCGATGCGGCGGGGAGGCTTGACGGCGATTATATAAATACGTTGGCCGGCCAGTTGTCCGCCCTCCGGCAAAGCGGCAAGGAAATAATATTGGTAACTTCGGCGGCGGTCAGCGCGGGAGCGGAGCGCATGGGCCTTAAAGAGCGCCCGGCGACCATTCCCGGCAAACAGGCGGCGGCGGCGGTAGGGCAGGGCATACTCATGCAGCTTTACGAGAAATCCTTCGCCGCGCGCGGCCAAATCATAGGGCAGATATTGATGACGCGCGAGGATTCGGTCAGGCGCGAGCGCTACGCAAATCTGCGCAACGCCTTTGAGGCTCTTTTTTCCTGCGGCGCCATCCCGATTGTAAATGAAAACGACGCGGTGGCGGTAGATGAATTGAAGATCGGCGACAACGACACCCTTTCGGCGCAGGTTGCCGGCATGGCCGATGCGGATCTGCTTGTCATCCTTTCGGACATTAAGGGGCTTTACACGAACAACCCCGCTAAAGACCCGCGCGCCCGGCTGCTTTATGAGGTCCCGTCCATAACGGGCGGCATTGAGGCGCTGGCCGGCGGCGCCGGTTCAAAACACGGCGTCGGCGGTATGGTTACCAAAATCCAGGCGGCCAGGATCGTGGTGAATTCCGGCATAAGCATGGTGATCGCCGACGGGCGCGAAAAAGACGTACTGCCCCGTATTCTCGCCGGGGAGAGCATAGGCACTTTTTTTGTGTCGCGCAAAAACCGCTTGAAATTAAAAAAACGCTGGCTGGCTTTCGGCGCGCGCGCCAGGGGCATCCTTTATGTCGACGGCGGCTGCGCGGATGCGCTCGCGAAAGGTTCCAGCCTTTTGCCGGCGGGGGTTACCGATTGCGAAGGCGATTACGAAGCCGGCGCCACGCTCAGCGTTTGCGCCGCCGGCGGGCGGGAAATAGCGCGCGGCCTTTCCAATTATTCGGCGCGGGAGGTGGCTGCCATAAAAGGCGCCAAAAGCCAGGAGATAGAAAAACTGCTGGGCTACAAATCTTTTGATGAGATTATTCACCGCAACAATATGGTCTTTATAGCGGGAGGGAAACAAGATGCGTACAGCGGACATGATTGCGTCCGTAGCCAAAGCGGCCAAAGCGGCGGCGGCGGGTTTGGCGGGCGTTTCGGCGGCGGCGAAGAATGAGGCGCTCAACATTATGGCCGGGAAGCTTGCCGATAACGCGGGCAGGATCCTTTCAGAAAACAGCAAGGATATGGAAGCGGCGCGCGCAGGCGGCATGCGCGAAAGTATGCTGGACAGGCTGCTGCTGACCGAGCGGCGGATCGCGGATATGGCGGCCGGGCTAAAGCAAGTAGCCGCCCTGCCCGACCCGGTAGGCGAAATAGTGTCAGGGCGGGAAACAGCCAACGGGCTGCATATCGCCAAAGTACGCGTCCCTTTCGGCGTGATCGCGATCATCTACGAGGCGCGCCCCAATGTTACGGCGGACGCTGCCGGCCTGTGCGTCAAAACCGGCAACGCCGTAATACTGCGCGGCGGCTCCGAAGCCATCAATTCCAACCGGGCAATCGCAAAAATATTGGCCGAAGCCGCCCTCAAAGCGGGATTGCCGGCGCATTGCGTGCAATTTGTCGATACCGTTGACCGGGAGGCGGTAGACAGCATCATCCGGCTGCGCGGCTTTATAGATCTTGTCATACCGCGCGGCGGCGCCGGGCTGATAAAAAAAGTGGTGGAAAACAGCCTTGTGCCGGTAATCGAAACGGGCATCGGCATCTGCCATACTTTTATCGACGAAACCGCTGATTTCGCTATGGCGTCGGACATCGCTTTCAACGCCAAAGTGTCGCGCCCTTCCGTCTGCAACGCCATGGAGACGCTGCTGGCGCACGAAAAAATCGCGCCCTCATTCCTGCCATCCATGCTCGATAGGCTGGCGCAGGCGCAAGTCGAGATTTTTGGCGATGAAAGGACGCGCAGCCTTTGGCCGAAGGCCCGCATTGCGACGGAAGAAAGCTGGGCGACCGAATACGGCGACCTTAGGCTGTCGGTGAAAGTGGTGCCTGACATCGAAGGGGCGATAGAACATATCGGACGCTACGGCAGCAAACACTCCGAGGCGATCGTAACGCGCGACTTGGAGAACGCCAGGCTGTTTCAAAAGCGCGTGGACGCGGCGGCCGTCTATGTCAACGCTTCCACGCGCTTTACAGACGGTTTTGAATTCGGCTTTGGCGCCGAGATCGGCATCAGCACGCAGAAACTCCACGCACGAGGGCCTATGGGGCCTGTGGAATTGACTGCTTTCAAATATATAATTGACGGAAACGGCCAGACAAGATGATGTTTTTCCATCTGCCGGGTGTTGTTTGCCGGTTTGCGGCAACATTCCGATTTAGGAGGACATATTGAAAATGGTTAAAACCGCGACGATGTACACCTATGATTTGGATGACGCCGAACGGGCGCTGGCCGAGGTGAAAAATCAGCTGAAAAACCAGGTGGAGCTGATGAAAAACACGGTGGGAATCCTTATATGCGACCCGGAATTTGTCAAAAGCGGCGTGGCAAAAACCATTTGCGCCGGGCTGCCCTTTCCGATTGCCGGCATGACTTCCGTGGCGCAATCGGTAAGCGGCGAAGTCGGGCGGCTTCTCCTCACGCTTATGGTGCTGACCTCGGACGATGTCTTTTTTGCCGTAGGCACGAGCGCCACGGCCAGCAACAAGGGCGATGTTTTCGCCAACGCCGAGCTGCCATACGCGCAAGCAGCCGGGCGCCTTGGCGCAAAACCGGAAATGATCATGCTTTTTTCGCCGTTTAGCTTGGGAACGCCAGGCAATATCTATGTGGATGCCTTTTCTGTATTGTGCCCGGATGTCCCTGTTTTCGGCGCCTTTGCCATGGACGATCTGCCTAAGTTTACGGACTGCCTGACCATCAGCAACGGCAGCGCATCCGAAGACGCTATTGCCTTTATTCTCATCGGCGGCAACGTAGCGCCGCGGTTTTTCATCACCAATGTTTCCGAAGAGAAAATGGCCTGCGCCCACAGTAAAATAACAAAATGCCGCGGCAATGTCCTCATGGAAGTAAACGGCGCGCTGGCCGTGGACCACTTCACAAAGTTCGGGTTGGCCAAAGGCGGAGCGTTGGCCGCCGGATTACGGTTCCTGCTCTTGGCGATGGATCGCGAGAAGCGCAAAGGCCCCGACGATCCGCCGATCCTTAACGAAGTGTGTTATTTTGACCAAAGCGGCTTCGCTATCTGCCAGGAGGATTTAAGCGCAAATTCCACATTTGAGGTAGCCATTTTCCCTAACGAGTACATCCTCGGCACAAGCCAAAATTTGATAGAAAAATTAAACGCCGCGCAACCTATCCAAGCGATCATCATGTTTTCCTGTGCCGCGCGCCGCTTGTCCTTGCGCAACGAGCCGCTTGCGGAGCTGTATCTCGTAGCCGAAACCGTCAGCAGGGGCACGCCTTATATGATCGCCTGCACCGGCGGCGAAATCTGTCCCGTTCCCGACGGCGCGGGCGCGCTGGTAAACCGTTTCCACAATTACGCGCTGATCGCCTGCATTCTTTAGCTTACAGGCGCGGCCAAAACCCAAGGTATGCGCAATTGGTTCATGAGAAGATTTTTTAAGGGAGGCGTTTCACAAATGCTCAAAACCGCAGCAATATTTACCTATGAATTAGACGATGCCGAACTGGCGCTGTCGGAACTTAGGGAACAGTTAAAAAGCCAAATTGTGCTGATGAAAAACACGGTAGGCATCCTCATGTGCGACCCGGAATTTATCAGGACGGGCATGGTAAAAGCCGTCTGCGCCGGGCTGCCCTTCCCGATCGCCGGCGCCACGACCATGGCGCAGTCAATAAACGGCGAAACAGGGAGGCTTGTCCTTACGCTCATGGTTCTGACCTCGGACGACGTCTTTTTCTCCGTGGGGGCAAGCGGGCCGATCAACAAAGACAATATTTTGGCGGCAGCCGAGTCGTCTTACGCGGAAGCGGCCAAGCGCCTCGGCGCCGCTTTGGAAATGATCCTGCTTTTCCCGCCGCAGCACATGGAAATATCCGGCAACCGTTATTTGGACGCTTATACCAGGTTGTGCCCAAACACGCCCGTCTTCGGCACTTTCGCCGTGGACGACCTGCCTGAGTTTACCGATTGCCTGACCATCAGCGAAGGCAACAGTTCCAAGGAAGCCGTTTCTTTTATTCTTGTCGGCGGCAATGTGGCGCCGCGCTTTTTCATTGCCACTATTTCCGGGGAAAAGATGCTGCCTTACGGCGGCGAAATCACTAAATCAAAAGACAATGTGATTATGGAAATAAACGACATGCGCGCCTACGAATATTTTGAAAGCATCGGGCTGGCCAAAGAAGGCGCGCTTGACCCGGGCCTGCAGTTTTTGCCTTTTGTGCTTGATTTTAAAGGCAGGGAAGATTACGACGCAGTGCCGGTCGTCTACGAGCTGATCGGCCTTGATGAAAACGGTTTCGCGGTTTGCCGGGGCGACATGTATCAAAACTCCACCTTTAAACTGGGGATTTTTGAAAGCGAAGACATTCTTGCCACCAGCAAGGAAATGATCAAAAAAATAAACGCCGAAAAGGACATCCAGGCGCTCATCATATTTTCCTGCCTTGGCCGCCGCCTGTCTTTGGGCGCGGAGCCGCTTAAAGAATTGAACCTCATAGCCGAAACCATTAACAGCGGCACGCCTTATATGGTAGCCTATTCCGGCGGCGAAATTTGCCCCACTTCAAGGACCAAGGATTCGGTAACCAACCGATACCATAATTATTCGCTAGTCGCTTGCATTCTTTGATGCCGGATCAATATGCCGCGCCCCGGCGCAAATAAGCCATAAATTAACCGGGGGACATTGTAAACTACGAATAACAGGCGCAGGGAAGAAAATTATGGACGAAACTGTCAACAAGGAAGAATACGAGCAGTTAATGAAAAATATGCGCGCCCTGGAAGCGGAGAACAAAAAACTTGTCCGCAAAATGCGCGCCGATGAAAAGCTTACCGAATCCATTCGGGTCCACATGAATATACAAATGAATATCGGCAAAATGATGCTGGCGGACAAAATCAAGCAGGAAAAATACAACAAGCTGTTTTTGTCCCATTGCCCCGACATTATTTTCATACTCGATAAAAACATGAAATATATCATGGGGACAAATTCCATCGCCCCCCTGCTGGGCATAAAAGATACGCCGATCCTTACCGGCCGTGATTTTTCCTCGATTGCCGAGCGGTATTTTTGCGCCGGCTTTCGCGCCGACCTGCTGGCGGCAATAAGCAGCGCGGTCTGCACCGGGCAGCCTTTTGAATGTCGCCGCCGCCGCCTTAACCTGTCGGCCAACGGGCGCAATTACGAAATAGTCGTGGCTTCTTTGGCCAACGAGGAGAAGGAATTTGACGGCGTCCTTGTCCTGATGCACGATTCCACCGAGCTTACGGCCGCCAAGGAAATGGCGGAGAAGGCCAGCCGGGTGAAATCCGAATTTCTCGCCACCATGTCGCATGAAATACGGACGCCGATGAACGCGATCATTGGCTTGCACGATTCGATTGCCCGGGAACCGCTGTCCGAGAAGCAAAAAATTTACCTGAACACCATGAAAATGTCTTCGCGCGCTCTGCTTACAATTATAAATGACATACTGGATTTTTCCAAAATTGACGCCGGAGAAATAACCGTCGAACCGGTCGATTTCGATCTAAAAGAATTTATCTGCGGCCTTTCCGCCGATGCGGAAGCGTCCGCCCGGCAAAAAGGGCTTTCCTTTTCCCTTTTCCTGTCGCCGGACCTTCCGCGGCATATTTGCGGCGACGAAAAAAAAATGCGGCAGATTATCGTCAATGTCTTAACCAATGCCGTAAAATACACAAACGCGGGCAGGATAGAACTTGCGGTTACGCTCTTCGGCGAACGCCTGTGTTTTAGAGTCAAAGATACGGGGATCGGGATAAAGGACGAAGACATTGATAAAATCTTTTCGCCTTTTGAACAGCTTGACCTGCGGAAGAAAAATGGCATAGCCGGCACGGGCCTGGGGCTGGCTATTTCCGAAAGGCTGTGCGCCGCCATGGGCGGCAGCATAAGCGCCGAAAGCGCACACGGAAAAGGCTCCGTCTTTACCGTGCTGCTGCCTTGGGCGCCCGGCGCGGAAAAAACCGAAGAAGCGGAAGCGTTGTATTTTTCGGCGCCGGCGGCCAAAGTGCTGGTAGTGGACGACATTGACGTAAATTTGATGGTGGCCGAGGCGGTACTGGCAGAATACGGCATCGCGCCGGATTTGGCCGAATCCGGCGCCAAGGCGCTGGAATTTTTGCAAAAAAAACAATACGACGTCATCTTCATGGATCAAATGATGCCAGGCATGGACGGAATAGAGACCACCCGGCGGCTGCGCGCCCTCGGCGGCTATTACGCCGAGGCGCCGGTAGTGGCGCTCACCGCCAACGTAATGCATGGTTCGGTTGAAGTGTTTAAAAAAGCCGGTTTCAGCGACTTTGTGTCAAAACCGATCGAACAGGGCAAAATGTCGCAATGTTTGCGCCGCTGGCTGCCCAAGGAAATTATATGCCATTAGATGCCCGGCAGTCAAAGGCCGGGCAATGCGCAAATGTTGCCGCCGATTGCTCAAAGCGCGCTCAAGAGGAAAAATGCTCGCCCAGCAAGAAAAAGTCCCCGTCAGTTCCCGCTTTTTGCGCGGCTTTGCGCGCCAGTTCGTCGCAGCGCTCATTTTCCTTTTGCCCTTGGTGCCCGGGAACATAATGCCAGGCGATCTCGAACCGCGCACTCAGCCCGTCCAGCTTCTCCCATAGATCCTTGTTTTTGACCGGCTTGTTGCCGGCGGTTTTCCATCCCTTCTTCTTCCACTGCGCTATCCAGCCTTTGACAAAGCCGTTCAGCACATACTGGCTGTCAATATAAATATCGACGCGGCAAGGGCGGGAAAGCTGTTCCAGCGCCCGTACCGCGCCGGTCAGCTCCATGCGGTTGTTGGTGGTTTGCCTCTCGCCCCCCCACAATTCGCGGCCTTGCGCGCCGTAGCGCAATATCGCGGCATAGCCGCCCGGCCCCGGATTGCCAAGGCAGGAACCGTCCGTATATATGACCACACTATTTTGCATGGAACCACCTTTTTTTATGTTTTTCGCGTACCGAACAAGGCCGCTGTTGACACTTGGCGCTATTTGAGCTAATATTAGCATACATAGGCCGTGCGGCGCAAATATTTGTCCGCTTTGCATCCGGGCGGCTGCCGGCGGCGCCCTCTGGCGATCGGGATTTTAATTATAGCGAGGTGCCGACCACAATAATGAAAATAGCGGAAATTTTTCTGCGCAAACCCACCACCGTATCCTTTGAAATATTCCCCCCCAAACCAGATGCGCCGTTTGCGCCTGTGCTGGACGCTATAAACAGGCTGTCGGCTTTGCGGCCCGACTTTATCAGCGTAACTTACGGCGCGGCCGGCGTACATCGCGGGTGTACCATGGAAATAGCCGAACATATAGCCGCCTGCGGCATAGCGGCGCTCGTGCACCTTACTTGTATCGCCAGCAGCCCAAAAGAAACGGACGACATATTGGAAGCCCTCAAGGAACGCCACCTGCGCAATGTACTCGCCCTGCGCGGCGACCCGCCCGTCGGCGATCCGCCCTTCGGTTACCCCATGCTGGCCGGCAAGATTTTCGCCAAGGACCTGGTGGAAAGGATCAAGTCGTCCGGCGGGTTTTGCGTAGCCGCCGCCGCTTATCCGGAAGGGCATCCGGAATGTCCGAACCGCGCCTTGGAACTGTTTTACTTAAAGGAAAAAATTGCCGCCGGCGTGGATTTTCTGATCACGCAGATTTTCTTTGACAACGCTTTTTTCTACGGCTTCCTGGAAGAGCTTGACCGCGCAGCGGTCGCGCTGCCCGTATCGGCCGGGATCATGCCCGTGTTTTCCCAAAAACAAGTAGAGCGCATTTGCGCTTTGTGCGGCGCTTCCATTCCCAAAAAATTGCGGCTTTTGATGGACAAATACGGGCACAGCCAGGATGAAATGCAAAAAGCCGGGCTGGAGTACGCTTCGCTGCAAATAGAAGATCTCCTCGAACACAACGTGCGCGGCGTACACCTTTATACAATGAACCGGCCGGAACTGGCGGAGTTTTTGGTTGCCAACACAAAATTAAGGCAGGCGCTGTGAATTATGGACAGCAAACAAGCGGATATTTATGTTTTTTCCGGATCCGGGAACACTTTTTTGCTGGCGGAAACCGTTGCCGATATCCTAAGCGGCAACAACTGCCAGGCAACGCTTCATCCGATCGGCCGTTTTTCCGCTTCCGGGCCGGAGCGGGCGCTGGGGATAGCTTTTCCCGTGGCCTGTATGTCCACCTACCCTTTCATAATTGAATTTTTGCGCAGCCTTCCGCCCGGCAACGGGCGGGAAGCGTTTCATGTCGGCAGCATGGCCGCCAATTCGTTCGGGATGCAAGAGCCGATCAGAAAACTGCTGGTTAATAAAGGCTACCGGCCGATCGGCAGCCGTGTGCTGAAGATGCCGTCAAATTACGGCAAAAACCTTAACCCCAAATCGCTTTCCAACCAAAACGTCATCAAAGAAGCCATCGTTCAAGCCGCTAACTTCGCGGGGCAACTGCTTACGGGAAAAAGCCGCTGGGAACGGATCTTCGCGCCTTGGTCGGGCTTTTTTCACAACCTGGCCGGCAAAGATAAGCCCTGGCGGCTTTTTAAGAAAATGTTTCCGCTTAAGATAAATAAGAAATATTGCGTAAAATGCGGCTTCTGCCAAAAAATTTGCCCCGCCGCGTCCATAGGCAAGGACGCCGACGGCAGCTTTTACATCGCCGATACCTGCGTAAGCTGCCAGCACTGCGCCGCTTTTTGTCCGCAACAGGCGATCGGGATAGACGGCGAATCCGGCAAAGCTTACAAAGTAGTCGAATACAGCCATCTGGAACAAGCCCTGCGGCAATGACGCGGCAAGCGCGCGGCCAGCATCCGGTTTATATTTTCGAGGCCGCGCCGGCCGGCGCGGCTGTTTCAATTTTCCGCGCCGGTATCAAGATAATGGCTGATGGATTGGTAACACTCAAAACTTATGACGTGCTCTATGCCGCAGGCGTCTGTTTCCGCCGTCCGGTCCGCGACTTTGAGCACTTCTTTCAGGAAACGGCTGACCACGCTGTTTCTTTTCAGGATAAATTCCGCTTGCCGCGCGCCGGCATCGGTAAGATGGACGGTAGCGTATTTGCTCTTGGTCAAAAGGCCCTTGCCTTGCAGCGTCTTAGTGGCATAACACGCGCTGGCTTTGCTTTTGCCCATGCGCGCCGCTATATCGCTTATGCGTATGGGGTTTCGGGAAGCGAACTCGCCTATGCCGTAGATGGTTTTTAAATAATCTTCCATTGCGGGAGAAAGTTTTTCCATGCTCTGTTTCCCATCCTGTTGCTTGTTATTTTTGCGCCGCTTTAAGCGCCTTGTCCGCCGCTTCCATAAACTGCCGGTAACTCTCCGTGGCGCCGCTCAGGGCGTCTATGCCTTTGGGGGTTTTATTTTGCTTTAGCTTGTCGTTGTAAAGCTGCATGGCTTTTACGGCGAACTGCGCCTTGTTATAAAAATCGCGGTTGGAAATCGCGCCGTTCACTTTCCCGTAGTCCTGATCCTTGATCTTGCCCTCCCCCTCTTTCAGGTAGGTTACGTATTTGCTGTCGGATATTTCGCCGCCTTTGACGGTTATGGTTATCTCGCCGTAAGCGCCCCGCTGGTCTTTGGAGCTGACCGCCCGGTAAACCCCGTCTTTGTAGCCGGCGCCGGCGCCGGAGCCGCAGCCTGCCGCGAACGCCAATGCCGCCACTAAGCACGCTTGCGCGGCTATTTCAGTTAACTTGTTCATTCGGTACGCCTCCGTCATTTTTATTAAAGATTTGTTTCGCGACGCGCCCGTGTTCCAAGACGATTACCCTTTCCGCCTCCCGCGCGACTTCCGGATCGTGCGTTACCACGATAATCGTGCTTCCTTCCCGGTGCAGTTTGCGGAAAATATCCAAAACCACGCCTTCGTTGGCTTCGTCAAGATTGCCGGTCGGCTCGTCCGCCAAAATAAGCGCCGGGCAGTTGATAAGCGCGCGCGCTATGCAAACCCTCTGCTGCTCGCCGCCGGAAAGCTGGCTGGGCAGATGGCGCACCCTGTCTTCCAGCCCAACGCGCGCAAGGGCTTTTAAGGCTTCTTCCTCGTCCGGCATGCTATGGTAATATTGGGCGAGCATTACGTTTTCCAGCGCGGTCAAATAGTTGATAAGATGAAACTGTTGAAAAATAAGGCCGATTTTGTCGCGCCTGATTGCGGTAAGCGACCCGCCGCTTTCTTTTGATATGTCTACGCCGTCCAGCCGCACCGCGCCGCTTGATGGCTTGTCCATACAGCCGATTATATTCATCATGGTGGTTTTGCCGGAGCCGGAAGGTCCCACGATCGCCAGCCATTCGCCCTTGCGCACGGACAGGCTCACGTTTTGCAGCGCTTTTACGTTGCCGTATATTTTAGATACATCCTTAATTTCCAATATATGCATGATACGCTCCTATTCTCCGCGCAGTACAATTGCCGGATCCACCTTGGCCGCGCTTTTGGCCGGCAGCGCCGAGGCCACCCCGGTAACCAGGATGGCCGCCGCCATCGTGGACGGCAGCAGCAAAGGCGGGAAAGACAGGGGGCGGCCAAAGACATTGGCGCTGATCATCTGCGCGAACAAAAAACCGAAAATACCGCCCAGCAATCCGCCTATGCCGCCAAGCAGCAGGCTTTCGCTTAAAAATTCCGCGACTATGCTGGCGCTGGGCGCGCCCAGCGCCTTTTTTAGCCCTATTTCCCGCCGCCGCTCCGCTACTGCCGCCAGCATGGTGGTGGCGACGGAAATCATGGTCAGAAGGAGCGCGACGATCGTAACAAGATAAACCAATGCTTGCAGCCTTGCCAATACTGCAGTTTCGGACTCGGTAACTCTTCTGACCGGCCTGGCCGTAAGCCCCGGCATTTCCCCGTTTATCCGGGCGGACAGCTTCTCTATCTCATCTTTGGGCAGGGAAACGCTACATTCTACAATATCAAACCCGCCCGCGCCGGCCATATTTTCAAAATCCGGCAAAGACATGAAAATAAACGCTTCTTCCGTCCCGCCGGTCTGCAAGACGCCGGAGACGGTAAACGCGTGTTCGGAGCTTTTCCCCTGCCGGTCGGTAAAGACGGCGGTGAAACCGCTGCCGGGCGCAAGGCGGACGATATCGGCAACTTCCTGCCCGATGAGCGCTTCTTTGCCGCTACGCGGCCAATCCCCCCGCACCAGCCAATAAGGGCTGGTCTTTTGTACTTCCGACAATACGGCGCCGGCCGCCATGAAAGGCTGTTCATTTATCCTGACCGTGTTGTAGCGGTAAGCGGCCACGCCCACGATGGCGTCCGCCGGCAGGAAAAGCGCGGCTTGTTCCGCCTCGGCCGCGGTCAGCGATTCCCGGTCCCCGGCCGGCGCGAAAAGCAGATTCGCGCCGTAGGAACGAAATTCTCGGCCCATTTGCCGCGGCATATCATAATATAGGGTCGTAAGCCCCGAAAGTATGGCCGCGCCGGCCGCCACGGCCAAAATCGCCGTCAACAGTTTAAAATGGCGGCGGAGAAGGGAACAAGCGACTATTTTCAGAAAAAAAGCTTCTCTTTTCATCTCGTCACCTGCCGTGCAAAACCTGCGCCGGCCTTAACGCGAGCAACATACGGACGGCCGGGACGCTGCCCGCCAAAATAACCAAGAGGGTAAGGATGGCCACCAGCGGCATCACTACCGGTTTTGCCGTTATCGCCGCGCCGAAAACCGACTGCCCGATAATTTGGGCAAAACCCAAGCCGGCGAAATAACCGGCCGTCCCTCCGGCCAGGCCGGCAATCATGATTTGGGCGAGCAACAATAGGGATACGGGCAAATTATGCGCCCCCACCGCTTTTAAAAGCCCGATTTCGCTGCCGCGTTCCAGTACGCTGGCGGTAACCAGGTTGGATATGCCCAGCGCCGAACCCGCCAGGCTAAATACCGTAATCAGCAGCATCAACAGCTTTGTTTTCGCCAGTATCGCCCCCTCCGCTTCCGCTACCTGCCGGATGGGCTTTGCCGCCGAGTCTGTGATAACTTCGCTGATTTGATAGCAGATCGCGCTTACATAGGCCGTGCAATACCATGTTTCCCATTCTTTGGTGGAAAGGCTTTTGGGGTCCTGCGCCGCCCGGCGCGACAATTCGTTGTCCGGCGTCGTCAGGGCGCTCACTTCTATGCGGCTGACCAGGCCGGCGCGCCCTGAAAGCTCCTGCGCCGTCTTGAGCGTAACGTAAATATCCTCGTCTTCCGTGCCGCCCGCGTTAAACACGCTTTTAACTTTCAATTCCTTTTTTGTTCCCCGCGCCTCGACCGTCAGTTTGTCGCCAGGTTTCACCCCGTACCGCTCTGCGGCCAGGCTGCCGAGCATGGCGCCGCCGTCGTCTTTGTCGGCCAGCCAGTCGCCGGACAGCCGCCACCAGTTTTTCATGTTTTTCATGCCGGTATCCAGTTCCTCGCCCGTAGGCAAGGCCAAGTGATGATTAAACCACACGCCCGTAAGCCGCGCCTCGCCGCCGTCAATTTTCGCCGCCGTTTCCAGGTAAGGCGTGAAATCAACTATATTGAAAGCCCAAAATATGGTCTTTATCCGGCCAATCTCATCTTCGCGCAAATATTTGTCCGCCACGCCCTCCCCGCCGCTGACCCCATAGAGATCCCCTATGAGCGACGCGCCCTTGGGCAGGACGTTGATATTCGCGCCGTAAGTTTTCAATTCCCTGTTTACCTTGTCGCCAACGTCCAGCATGACATTGAGCATAGCGGTAGACAAAGACACCCCCAAAGCTATGGTAAAGGCGATCAGCAGCATCTTGCCCTTTTGCCGCATAAGCGCCCCCTTGACCATCCGCCAGAACATACGGCCACCCCCTCACTTGAATCTTGTTTTTTCTTTTTCCAGATCTTTTGTGTCGATCAACATGCCGCCGCCTTTTAAGGTATAGGCCAGCGGCACTGGATTGCAGCCGCCCTTGAAACCAATGGTCGATTTATTCATGACAACGTCGCAAAGCTTGCAGATGACTTGGTCGTCGCGCTCGTAATAGCCGGTGGGCCCGCATATGTCGCAGGCGTCCAGGCCCACGCCGTAGGCGACGTTGTTCTTCCTGATCACTATGAAACGCACCTGCGCGCCATTTTCGGCTTCATAGGCGTAACGGTGCAGCCGCCAGTCGCTTATCGTCTCAAGCGGCAGCACGACCATGCCGCCTTTTATCGTCATCGGCTCAATGGGCGAAAGCACTACTTCGCGTTCGGCGTACGACTTGACGGCGGTCAGGCAAAAGAACGCGCCGATATACCCGGCAATGGCCAAGGCGCTCCAGCGGCGGCGAAGGCGAAGGCCGGACTTTAGCTTGCGCAGTTCGGCGGGATTGGCGTAAGGCGATTGCACCCGTAAACTGCGTTTGTATAACAACAGAGGCAGTATCAGCGTTACCGCCATCATAATGTACAGAAAAAAATCCCGGTAATTGATCGCCGGCATCAAAAGGGCGAACAGCCAGTCCTTCATCGGTATTATCCGCCGCGCCAACAAAAATTGGACGAGCAGGGAAGATTGGGAAATCAATCCCACCGTCAGGCACAAACTGAAAATCCGGAGCAAAAAATCGCCGGACAGACAAGCGGCGGTTTTAAAGAGCGCCGCCCCAATCAGCGCCGCAAGCAGGATGCCGCATAAATAACCGGTGGCCCTGAACAGAAAATCTGTGCTGAAGGCGCTTTCGCCCGCCAGCAAAAATTCCGTCGGATATAAAAATATATCGGTAAGATAATAAAAAGCCAGCGCGGCGGCAAAAACCGCGCCCACGGATTCAAACGTCCATTCGCGCTTTTCGGCGCTTCTTCCTTTGGCGCTCCCCCATAGCAGTGCCAAAAGAAAAAGTTCCGTCGCTATGCCCGCCGTAAGGAGAACAATATTGACGTACTCACGGTTTACCAGCACCGTAAAGTTTTTGAGCGCGGCCAGCAGCAAAGCGCCTGCGGCGCCCGTAGCGAAGCCCCGGCAAGGCAGCCGCGCGCTCCGGCTTTTTGCTGCCAGGGCCGCAAAAAGTGCCAGCATGATTACGGGCAAGAGCAAATTCTGCGCCACCTGGATCAAATATTTAAGCACGGCGCCTCCTTCCAAAATCCCGTTTTGGCCGCCGCAGGCGTGTGTGCCCGTAGCGGCCAAAACGGTAAAATTCATTTGCGGATCCGATTACCAGGCTCTCGGGACAAAATTAAAATCCCATTCGGCCACCAGCGGCGCTTTCCAGAACCTGCCGGTAACGCCGGTGGTCTTGTCAATGTGCAGCAGATACCCCTGCGATTCCGGGCTTTCAATAATAAAGCGGACTTTATATTTGCCGGCGCCGTCCAATTTGACGTTCGCGCCGTAGTGCGGGCCATCGCTCGCGCTCATGGGCATGAAAGTGCCGGAAATAGTCCGGCCGCCTTCTTTTATCAGTTCATAGCGGACGGTCAGGTTGGGAACGAAATCGCCCGCGCCGTAGCCGAGCTCGTTGCCTTCCAGCGCGCTTATGTCGGCTTCTATGTGCATGTCGGAATCGGCGGCGCGCAGGCTGTTGCCGGCCGGTTCCATGTCAACGGGCTGAAAATACACGCCTGCCACATTGAGCGGGCCTACCTCGATATCGTCGCCAATCGGAAACTCTTCGAAACCGGCCGTGCTGCCAGGGGAAATCGCGCCGTAGGCGGTGCCGTAGCCAACCATGCCAACCGCCAGGGCCAAGGCAAGAAATACTGCGAACAATTTTTCTTTTCTCATTTTTTCTCCTCCAAATTTTTTATTTCAGCAGGGCCATGCCCTGTGCTGCCGAAAATTCAAGCTTCCTTTTTCCGGAACGCGCCGCTTTTGCGCATTTGCAGGCTGAAAGTGGCCAAGGTAACAGCCAACAGCACGGCCTGCGGCAAAAGGGTTTCCAGCGTCGGGTAAATGCCGAGAAGCTCGACCGAATCAAAACTGCCCACCGGCGTTACGCCGATGACGTTGCCTTCCTGCAGCTCTTTAATGCCCTTTCCCAAGAAAGAGAATGCCATAACCGCCAGCAAGGAGCTTGTGCCGATAAAGAACTGCTTTAAGGGGAGCTTTATGCTCAAGAAACGGATGGCGGCGTAAATAACCGCCAAAAGCGCGCAACCGACCCCCAGCCCTGCCCAGATCATATTGGTATAAAGCTTGGTAGTGCCCATGAGCGCCTGATAAAAAAGGATGGTTTCGGCCCCTTCGCGAAAAACGGCGAGAAAGGCCGCGAAAGCGAGTGAAAACAGGCTGCCGCCGCTGAGCGAGCTTTCCACCTTGTCCTTTATGTAGGCCGACCAAGCTTCTGCCCCGGCTTTGCCTACCATCCAGTTGCTGACGTAAAAGAGCACGGCCACGGCAACCAGCATGGTTGCGCCTTCAATTATTTCTTGGTTGGCGCCGCTCAGGCTGGCAATGTTATTTAAAGCGACCGCCAGCAAAACGCTGGCGATCAGCGCGATAAAAGCGCCGTGGTAAACCGCGCGCGCCTTCCCGGCGTTGCCGCTCTTTATCAAATAAGCGACAATCGCGCCGACCACGATGATCGCCTCAAACCCTTCCCTAGTGATGATCAAAAGCGAACTCAAAAACACGCCCCATTCGCTTTCTTTCGTGCCGTCAAGCTGATTGGCATCTTCCCTGAGCCATTTGGACAGATCGTCCAGCGCCGCCTTGACTTCAGCCGGCGGCCGTTTGTTGGTCATGGCCTTTTTTATGATCGTGAATTGATATTCCACCTTGGTGGCGCGGCTGCCGGAAATGTAGGACATCACGGTCTTCTCGAAGCCAAGCTTTTCATAAAACTGAAAATACGCGGCGTTGACCTGCCCTTTGGCGCCGTTCACATTCCCGGCCGCGTAAAGGGCGTAGGATTTGTTGAGTACCTTGTCCATGTCGTCAACAATCGCGTTCCAAGTTTTGTATTTGCTTGCCGCCGGGGCGCTCATCGGAAAAACGGCGGCCAATAAGGACAGTACGGCTAATAAAGATAAAATTCTTCGCAATTTGCTTTCTCCTTTCCGACCATAACTTGCTTTTCCGCCGCTGCCGGCCAGCGGAAGCGGACGCTGCGGGAACCGCTAAAGTTATAATGGACTAACTTTTTGGCACTTACGTTGTTAGCGTTGGATAACTTAGCTGCCCGAAAACCATGTTAGCACACACTAACTTTGTTGTCAACAATATTTTTGCTTTTGCCACCGGAACGAAGATCGCGGGGTTGAAAATG
>JAISLQ010000046.1 GCA_031290885.1 Acidaminococcales bacterium | reverse complement strand
CCGTGCGCAAGGCAGTGCCTTCATAAACGATCAGGAAATGGTCGCGGGCGCCGGCCGGCGCCGGCGCGAACGTCTTGCCGCTTCCGGCCTCTTGCGGGCGGTCAAAAGAAAACGCGTTTGCATTTTTCGGAAAGCGCAAAAAACCGCTCGTGCGGGTGTACTGCGAAAACAGCGCCATCGGAAGAACAAGCGCCAAAACGAAGAAAATGTTTTTTTTAACCATTGCGCGACTCCCTGTTCCAAAACCTTATTATGCCCAAGGCGCGGGGAGTAAGCTGAATGGGGCAGCTTTTCATCTCTTGCATTTTCGCGTAGAATTTATTGAAATCGCGCATCTGCTTGTAAAGCTTCATATAAGAAAGAAAAGGCACTTCCGACAAAGGATACTTTTGCGCGAATTTTTGGCAGTAGGTTTCCGCCTTTTTTAAATTGCCGAAATTAAGTTCATAGTTTATCTTCGTTTCATATAGGCCCGGGTCGTCGGGATCATATTCAATAAGGCGTTCCAGCGCGTTGTTATAGGCTTCTTCGCTTTTTCGGCGCGATACGTCATCAAGATAACATACTTTCAAATATTCGTCCATGTTTTTTACGTATTCCGTCAACAAATTTTTATCGTCAGGCCGCTCTTGCAGCTTTTTGTTCAAATCAAATAATTTTTTCTCAATTTCCTCAACCATGGTAGTAACCATTGAAACAGCGTAATGGGATACTTCGCGGTCTGCATCTTTAATGGCTTTGCGCAAAACGTCTTTGTTGCTGAGAACATTTTGCTTTACGGCGTTAGTAAGCAGGATACGCTTTTGTTTGGCATCGTCCATCGCCAAAACGTCGTTTAATGATATCACATCATCCTCATATTTCTCAAGCTCGCCCATAATCAGCCGCCCGAGGGATGACTTGTTATATACGTCGACAGTCATGCGCTCATCCGAATTGGCGAACGACTGCGCCAAACGCACGCCCAAAAGGAAGATTACGCCAAAAACCGGCATGGCCAACGCAATGACGCCTTCGCTAAAAGACTGCGTGTTGTTGCCTACTTTTATTCTGGCAAAAACATAATACGCAAAACAAACCAAAAGATGGACGGCGGCCAACGCCGCAAAATCAAATTTCATTGTTCATGTTCCGAGACACGCACACAATCAAAGCCAATGTTCTTTATGCGTTTTTGTACCATCGGAATCATATCTTCATCAATATTCCATAAAATAACATTTATTTTGCCTTCTTCGTCAAGTCCGATGAAATCTTCCTCGCGCAGCACGTTCAGCATCTTGTCGCTGATTTCGCGCATATTCTCTTCCTGCGTAATTATTTTGAGGGTAAAAGCCGAAACGTAATCATAGCGATCCAAGCGGTTTTTATAAATTTCCCTCTGTATTTTAGCAAACTCGTCGGCGATAAGTATGCGGGTGTCGGGCAGATATTTTTTGTCTTGTGCCTGCGCTTCGTACAAATAGGCCCTGTTCAGCGCATCGGAAATCAGCCTGGTGGTAACCTGCAAAAGGTCTTGCTTGTAAAGGTTAAGATCTTCAAAGGACAGATCATAAAGCTGAATAACGGCGATAACTTCACCGTCGCGCAGCACCGGCGCGGCCATGTCGGGCAAGCCGGGGGTCAACATCTTGTTGACGAACAATTGCCGATCTGCCAGCATATTGCGCAAGTATTCGTATGCTTCCACTTTCAAGGACTTTGGCAGGTCAACTGTCTTATAGCCGAGCCGTATCTTTTGCCGCAAATAATATTTATTGTTGCTGCCAAAAGAATAAACCGCCAAGTGCTCGGTTCCCGTTATTTCCGACAACACTTCGCCGGCAACGGTAAAAATGCCCTCCACGTTGACATTGTCAAGCTTTTTGATAATCCGGTAGGTGCTGCCCAGCGTATCTTCAGAATTAACTATTTGTTTGTACAGGCGGTTCTTGGCGTTTACGTTTTCCAAATAGATACGCTCAAGGAACTTATACCGCTCCTTGATCTGCGCCACGTCTCTTTCCAAGAAACTGCGCAGCCTTTCTCGGTTGTCGGTTATATATCCGCTTAATATGCCGAAAAAGAAATAGGCGGAAAAATGGACAATATATTCGGTTTTATAAATCATGGAAACAAAGTCGTCATATTTAGTTATTATGTTGTAGGAAAGCAAAATAGCGGACAACGCCGTGGCCGGGATGGATTGTTTCTTGCCGTACAATACTCCCATGGTCAAAATGTAAACAAAATTATAGTCAAGGTTTATATTGGGATCGACAATCGAATTGTCGTACACAAACACGGACAGAAGGACCATGACGCCAAAAAACGCCAAGTTTTCGACATAAGGGCGCATATTTTTCCACAGGGCGCCTTTTCCAGCTTTAGCGGCATCTTCCGTATCGGCCGGAAGGTTGTTTTTATACCAATAGCAAGTAGCGATAATGCCCTTTTTTATGTCATACTTAATCCGCCAGCCCAATTCCTCCCGGCAGGCGGAACTGTCGGCCGACATGCGGACGATATCGCCCGGACGGGCTTTGGCGCGCTCGACTTTAAGATCGGTAAGTTCCTTGAATATTTCAAGGCAATCGTTGACGGCCGTTTCGGAATTTGACGAAACCGTAAGGCGCTCGCCTTGATAGTTTCTTGAAATCATCCGGTATATGGCGTCGGCAACGTCGTCCACGTGGATGAAGTCCCTCGTCTGGCGGCCATCGCCGTAAACAACGAGCGGGCGATAATGAAAAACCCTTTCGACAAATTCGCTTAAAACGCCTTTCTTTTGCCTCGGGCCGTAGACGTTGGAAAGAAAAAGCGCGGCAACGTTCATGCCGTAAAGTCGGCGATAACCAAGGCAATAATTAACCGCTGTCGTATGCCAGGCCTTTTCCGGGGAAACAGGCAATTCCATCGGCCGGCCATCGTGAGCGAGCAATTTTGCGTCAGGGGAAAAGAACGCGGAAAAAGCGCAAATGACCTGCTTGGCCTCGTATTTTTGCGCCATGGCCAAAACATTGGTCAATCCAAGTTGATTTGCTTTGAGCCCCTCAATGTCGGTTACCTCCGCAACCGCCAGGTGTACGACCACATCTATGTTATTTATGCGGAAAACGTCTTCGCATTGCGCGCCGCCGGCATTGATCTGATAAAAAGTATGTTTTATTTTCAGATTATTTACTGCGTTAGAAGACAAATTATCGACGATAAATATATTGCAGCCTTCCTTGGACAAGCGCTCCGCGGTGGCGGATCCGATAAAACCATACCCACCGGTAATTAACACATTCATGTTTTTCCCCTTTTTGCCAAACTAAACTGCCTTCAGCGGCAGATTACGCGCCCGCCGAACGTCAGTCGGATACCCGCCCGAAGCAATCCTCCCGCTGCCGCGCCTCAGGTCCGGTTAATTAAGCGATGGGGGCAACTTTATATGTTTGCAAAATACCGCGCCGCATACTTAACTATATATAGATGTTATTACTTGCCGGGCATACTACATAATGTAATTATTATAACAAATTTATGCAATTTATTGCCATTGTAGGCATATTATATACCAAAACAAATGACAAGTAAATGCTTATATTAAGAAAAATGTGTAAAATAAAGCAACTCTCTTTTCGCATATTTTAGCATGTTTAAGATTTCAATCAGATGTTTCGCCACGCTTTATCTGATAAAGCCTAAGCACTAAAGTGCGTTTTGCCAAGGTGGTTTTGCAACAAAGGTTTATCCTCGAACAAAGATTTACAATTTGTACATACATTCGTTGGATTTTGGAAAATGCCTCGTGAATTATTCGTTCTTTCGATGTATAATGTAACCAATATAAAACGTGGCGAGGTTAGATTGTGGACTGGATGACCGTTAAGGAAACATCGGAACTTTGGGGAATAAGCGGGCGGCGCGTCCAGATACTCTGCGGCAAGGGGAGAGTTGGCGGCTGAACGAATATATCCGCAAAGGGTTCACTATGGACGACGAGCGACCGAAAAACGGCGGCGGGCGTTACTTGCGCGAACTGCCGCAAGGCATCCGCGACCTTCGCAGCAGCGAGCGCAACCTCTATCGGCAGGTGACGGACATCTACGCCACGGCAATCGACTGCAACCCGAAAGCCGAGATTGCGCGGTAGTTTTTCGCTGCGGCGCAGAACAAAATGCGCTGCGCCGCCCATAAGCGCACCGCCGCCGAGGTGATTTGCGAACGCGTGGAACTTGCGCCAAAAGACGCGGGAGGGGAAGAAATATGGGCAGAATGGACGCGCTGATCAAAGAACATTGCCCGAACGGGGTGAGGTACGCCAAACTTGGGGAGATAGCGACCGATATGTATCGCGGTTCGGGCATTAAGCGTGAAGAAGTGACCGCAACGGGTACGCCTTGTGTTCGATATGGTGAAATCTACACTACTTACGGCATTTGGTTTGACGAGTGCGTTTCTCGCACGCAAACAGGCATTAAGACGTTCGGACACGGTGACGTTTTGTTTGCCATAACAGGCGAGAGCGTTGAGGAAATTGCGAAGTCAACCGTTTACATCGGTCACGAAACCTGTTACGCTGGCGGCGATATTGTCGTTATGAAGCATAACCAAGACCCGAAGTATATGTCTTATGCTCTTTCCACAATAATGGCGCAAGAGCAAAAGAGTAAAGGACGGGTAAAAAGCAAGGTCGTTCATTCAAACATACCGGCGTTGCAAGCTATTCGTATCCCCCTCCCGCCGCTGCCCGTGCAGCGTAAAATTGTCGAGATACTCGACAATTTTACGGAGCTTGCAGCGGAGCTTGCAGCGGAGCTTGCAGCCCGGAAAAAGCAATATGAATATTACAGAAATTACCTCTTGACATTTGACGAAAACCGTGAAACGCTGTTGACAAACAAACAAACAAACAAACAAACAAACAAACAAACAAACAAACAAACAAACAAACAAACAAACAGTCTGGCTGAAGCTGGGCGAGATATTTACAATGCGTAACGGTTACACGCCGTCAAAAGCGAACACGGAATACTGGACAGGCGGGACTCTACCGTGGTTCAGAATGGAGGATATACGCGAAAATGGGCGTATACTTGCGGACAGCATACAGCACATAACACCGCAGGCAGTAAAGGGGAAATTGTTCCCCGCAAACTCAATTATAATGGCAACGACGGCAACAATCGGCGAACACGCGTTGCTAATTGCTGATTCGCTGGCGAATCAGCAATTCACATTTTTTACCCAAAATGTTAATCGCCCTGACATAAAATTGAATATGAAATACGCCTTTTACTATTTCTTTATAATCGGCGAATGGTGCAAAGAAAACGTGAATGTGTCAAGCTTTCCAAGCGTGGATATGGAGCGGCTGAAAAAGTACCGAATGCCGATCCCGTCCCTTGACGAGCAGGAGCGCATAGTCGCTATCCTTGACCAATTCGAGGAACTGACCACAAATCTAACGCAGGGCTTGCCCGCCGAAATCGCGGCAAGGAAGCGGCAGTACGAATATTACCGCGACAAACTATTGGCCTTTAAGGAGTGCGCTTGATGAGCCAAGTGAACACGCCGCTTGAAGCGGCCGTATCTGTTCGAGCACGTTCAGATTTTCGTAATTTCCAACGGCGCGGAAACCAAGCATTGCAACAACGCCGCCCGCAACGCCCATATCAAAGATCAGGGAACTAACGAACGCCGCAAGAGCAAGAAAACGAGCGGCCGCTTTGAGTTTGCCTCATGCTGGGCGGACGCGAACAATAAGCGCATCGACGACATCGTGGATTTCGCCAAGACGTTTTTCGCCAAGGGCAGCATTGCCGAAGCAAAACGGCTTGATTGTCGCAACCCATTCCGCTTTCGTCCATAATTTCCAGGAAATCGCCCCGTTTGGCTTGCCGCTTGCGATTCGAGCATTCTATGTCGGAGAAAGTTCGCTGCTTCATCTTTTGCGCCCGCTTCCCTTTCTGATTTTTGCATCATGCCATTTTGCGGGAAGGCCGGCAATTAATCAGCAGTGATCTAAAAACACGCAGTTCCAACGGGCGCTCAGGATAAACTTGCCGCCGCAACGCGCTTCGCCCGTTTGCCGCAGGATCTTGCCTTTGGCTTTAATTGTCCGTATTTCCATGTCAACGACGGCGGGCAGTTCGGCAAAGCCGCGCACCCTGACTTTATTTATGGACGCCAGGACGAACACGCCGCCGCCCAAGCCCATTTTTTTCATCCCCGCCCCGCCGCACTGTACCAAAGATTCGATGATTACGGCCGTTGGCACATATTTTTGCCCATCCGGCGCACATTGGGCAAAAATAAAGTCGCCGCCGTAAATTTTCACGGCGGAAATAAGTTCAATTTCCGCCGCCAATATCGCGTCCGCAAACAAGAAAGGCTCCCTTTGCGGCAATAGGTCTTTGATGTTATCCATTTG
The DNA here is from genome assembly GCA_031290885.1 of Acidaminococcales bacterium. NCBI lineage: Bacteria > Bacillati > Bacillota > Negativicutes > Acidaminococcales > Acidaminococcales bacterium. The sequence goes on along the minus strand of JAISLQ010000046.1, from coordinate 53,341 downwards.
CGCCGCCCTCCGGCAACAGCTTAAGCGCCGCCCGATCGACCTTGCCGCTGCCGTTCAGCGGCAGGGCGTCGATAAAGATTATTTTCTGCGGGCAACTGTGCCTATCCATATTTTCCCGGCAAAATCGCGCGATCTCCTGTTTAGTGACGCCAGCGCCGCGCCGAACGACAAAAGCGCAGATTTTTTCCCCTTTTGTCGCGTCCCCGATCCCTGTTACTGCGGCATCGCCAATCGCCGGGCATTTTTTCAGCGCCTCTTCTACCCGTTCGGGCACAATTTTAACCCCGGCCACGTTTATCGTGCCCGCCGCCCGCCCGTAAAGGGTCAGGAAACCTTCCCCGTCCAGTTCGCCGATGTCGCCGGCGGTCGCTTCCGGGCGCAGTGCGGGGACTATATAAGGGCTTCTTACATAGACAAGGCCGTCTTTGATCCGCGCGCTGACGCCGGGGAAAAGGCGGCCGACCGAGGCTGGCCGCGCCAGGATGTCCCGCGCCCCGGCATAGCTGACGTGCCCGAGTTCGCTTGCGCCGTAATATTCCACTATCCGGGCGCGGGGAAAATATTCCAGCAGTTTCTCCGCCGTAGGTTTGTCCATTTTGGCGCCGCCGCTCACTGCCGACCGGACGTTTTCCGCCGGCGCTTTCATCGCCCGGAGCAGCACGCGGTAATTGGCCGGCACCATGAACACGGCGCTTACCTCATGTTCCGCCATTTCTTTCAGCCACCCGCGCGGCAGCTTCCTGTCGGCTATGACAGCCGCGCCGCCGGCAAAAAAAATGTGCAGGCACGCGTTGAGGTTTGCCGTGTAAGAAAGCGGCCCGGCTATGTAGAGCCGGTCATCGCCGTTTATGCCGAAAATTTTGCTTTGTTCGGGGAAAGCCGCCATCCAGCTGGCATGGTCGCGCCAGAGGGCTTTGGGCGCGCCGGTCGTGCCGGAACTTAAAGCGCCGAGGAAAATGTCGCTCTCGGCGACTGCGGGCAATTCCCCCGCCGGCCTGCCGCCGCCGACAAATCCATCGGCAATTTCATGTTTTATGTTATAGGCCGACAAAAGTTCCCGGCAGCTTCGCCCGGAAAATTCCGCGCCGGCAAAGACGCAGACGCCGCCGGCTTTTATTATGGCAAAAAAGGCCAAAAGCTGCTCGGCCGGGTCGGACAGGCGCAAGAGTACCTTGTCGCCTTTTTGTACAACAGATGCCAATGAGCGCGCCGTTTCGTCGGCCTGCCGGCGCAGCCGGCCGTAGGTCAGGCGGCGCTTGCCGCAAATCAGGCAGGTTTTGTCGGCCGGGTGCTTTTCTATCAATTGTTGTATCAGCATGGTTAAATTTTTTCCGCCAATACGGCCGCGCCCAACCCTCCCACCGCGCCGATCGCGGCGATTCCGAAACGGCCTTTTGTTTTTTCCAGCGTTTTTAATAAATGCAGCAATATTATAGCGCCCGATGCGCCGTAAGGATGCCCGTAGGCCAAAGCGCCGCCCAATTTATTGACTTTTTCCGGCGGCAAGCCCAATTTCCGGCAGCAAGCCAGTATCTTTACGGCAAAGGCTTCGTTGATTTCAACGGCGTCGATTTCCTCAAGGCCGAGCGAACAGCAACGCAGCAAGGAGTTTATCGCGCAAACCGGCCCCAAGGGAAAATAGTTTGGATCGCATCCCGCGCTTGCGGCGCGCCGCAACTCGGCTGCCGGTTTCAGCGCGTGTCTGCGCAAAGCTTCCGGCGAGGCCAGGAGCACCGCCGCCGCGCCGTCGTGCTTTAGGCAGGCGTTGCCGGCCGTGATGCGCCCCTCACGTGCAACAATGCCTTTTAATCTGGACAAAAGGCGCATATTCATGTTCTCGCGCGGACATTCGTCGTCTTTGATCAGGCCGCCCCGCGCAAGCGGCAGTATTATATCGTCCAGGATGCCGCCGCGTTTGGCCGCGCAGGCCTTGCGATGGCTTTCCAGCGCCAAGGCGTCCATTTCGCGGCGGGAAATGTCCATTTCGCCGGCAAGCGTTTCCGCCGCCGCCACCGTATCAGGATCGCCAATTGCCAAAGGCGAAAAAGGCGCTTGTTCATAAAAGTCATCGTGCCCGGTAAACCGCGGGTCGTTTATATGAAAACGGCGGGCCGGCGCCATGCTGGTGGATTCCATCCCTCCGGCCACCACGAGTTCGGCCGCGCCTGCGGCAACCAAAGCCCAAGCCGCGCTTACGCCGGCCAGCCCGGAGGCGCACTGGGCGTCCACCGTCATCGCCGGAACGCCGTAAGGCCAGCCTGCCTGCAAAACAGCCACCCGCGCCAAGTTGCCGCCGGTCCCCGCCGCGTTGCCCAGTACCACATGATCGACGTGTCCCGGCGCAAGGCCAAAACGCGACAATATTTCGTTAAGTACGCAGGCGGCTAATTCTTCCGGCAAAAACAGGCGCAGCGCGCCGCCGGTTTTCCCGATCGGGGTGCGGACGCCGCCCACAATATATACTTTGTTCATTCGGCCGCCTGGAACCTGCCGGCGTGTTTATGCACGGCCACCGCCAGCATGCTGGCTATCCCCGCTTTCAGCAAGTCGCCGATGACAAAAGGCAGGGCGCCGGCGGCCAAGGCCTGGTAAAAATCCATGCCGGAAACAAAGGCCAGCCATGGGACGGCAAACAGGTACACGATAAATATGCCGCCCAATACGTTGGCAAAGAAAAACCTGACTGGCCCTGCGCTGCTGCCGCGCAGGAAAGCGATAAGGCCGGCTCCCGCCATAAAACCTAAATAATATCCGCCGCGCGGGCCGAAAAGAATGCCCAGCCCACCGGCGAACCCGGAAAATACCGGCAGCCCGGCCGCGCCCATGAGGATAATCGCCAATACGCTATTGACTGCCTGCCGCACGCTAAGTATACTGCCGGACAGCATAACGCCCAGGCTGATGCCCGAGATGGGCACCGGGCTGAACGGCACGGGAATGGACACAAATCCCAGGCTGATGGTCAGCGCGGCAAAAAGCGCCGCGTAAATAAAGTCTTTCAGTTTGCCAGCAGCATACATGATGCGCCCCCCCTTGGCGCACAGCCCTTCTGCGGCGGCCATGCGCGCTGTTTTCTCGTTTTTGCGCCATCATACTGCCCCCAGATTAAAATCACGCTATCGTTGCAGCCAATATTGAGGCATGTTTAAATCTGAGAACAGTATCAGTATAAACTGCGGCGCCTTTTTAGTCAACCATATATTTATTATGGTTAACCTTTATGGCAATAAAAATATCGTCTGTGCGCACACAGACGATATATCATTGCACAATCATTCCAGCACAAGCGGCACGAAAGCGCGGTTTAGCTAAGCAACGAGGTTACTTGCCGTTCCTGGCGCTGAAACAAGCGCGGCAATAAACCGGCCGTTCCATGGACGGGCGGAAAGGAACTTCCGTTTCCACTCCACACTCGGCGCAGACCGCCGGATACATCTGACGGGGAGCGCGCTCGCCGCCGTTGCGCTGTTTGCGGGCCGAACGGCACGCGGGACAACGCCCGGGTTCGTTGGCGAACCCTTTTGATTCGTAAAACTCCTGCTCCGATGCGGAAAATACAAACTCCGCGCCGCAATCGCGGCATACTAAGGTTTTGTCTTCTTTCATTTTTTAACACTCCTTCTACTCTTCCATACCCATTTAGGCGTCCACAGAGTCCCCTTAGCTTTCTCTCCGCCATTGGTTTGGATGGGAGAAGGTCTCAGTCTTACTGTAGGTCCATTGGATAGTTGGTATGTCTAAATTATATTTATAATTATTGGCAAAGTCAAGAAAATTTGAAAATTTAACGAAAACATTTTTTCGCGCAAAACACCGTCCCGGCAATTTTGCCATAAACCAACGCAAAAGCGGACAAATAAGGGTTACACAAAAAATCACGGCAATCATTTTGCGCAAAGCGCAAAATGAGCCCTCAATCAACATAGATGGTTTGTGTCATTGAGCAGCGATATGGAAAACCGGCCGCCAAAGGCCGACAATATGCTGATCCCGGCATTGTCGAGCTGAAACCGCCACACGCCGGCCGCCTGTATGTCAAGCGCATTGCCGAGGATCGCCCGGATGGTACCGCCGTGCGCCACCACCGCGATGTTTTCCTCAGGATCGGCGTGCCGATCCGCCAACGCCTGAAAAGCAGTGGCAACGCGCCGCCGCAGGTTGTCAAATCCTTCCCCGCCCGGTATTTTGAAACCGTTGGTGTTTTCAAACAGGTTTTTAAGCTGTCCGGGCCATTTTTCATTAATGGCGTCAATGTCAAGCCCTTCCCATTCCCCAAAGGCCATTTCCCGGAAAAGCGGTTCCAATACCACGGCCAGGTTGTGTTTTTCCGCGATGAGGCCGGCGGTAACCGCCGCGCGTTTAAGATCGCTGGCGTAAATGGCCGCGAACTTATTGCCGGCCAGCCGCTGCGCCAATTTTTGCGCCTGGCGCAGGCCTTTTTCGGAAAGCTCGACGTCGGTAGCGCCTTGAAGCCGTCTGGCGCTGTTCCAGTTTGTTTCCCCATGCCTGATCAGATAAATGTTTCTCATGTATGGATTACCTCAAAATCAATTTTATCTTTCGTTCAGTCGAGACACGCGGTGAATGGCAACATATGCCCTAACGTCCGATAAATTCGCCCAATATCGTTATGAGCTTTTCGTTTTCCTCCTGTCCGCGCACGGCAATGCGAACATAGCCGCCATCAAGTCCCGGATAATTGCCGCAGTCCCGGACAAGGACGCCGCGCCCGGCCAATCTTTCGCTCAATCGCTTTGCCGTCAGGCCGGTATTTCTTATGTCAAGCAGCAAAAAGTTCGCGGACGAAGGAAATACCTTTATCGCGGGAAAAGCGGACAGCGCGGCCGTCAAATTTTCCCGCAGCCGCGCAACAAGCGCCCGGCTTTCAGTTATATAAGCTTTGTCCGACAGCGCGGCTTTGCCCGCCGCCTGCGCCAAGCTGTTCACGTTCCAGCGGTCGGCCGCGCCTTGAAGCCGCAAGGCCAGCGCGGACGAAAATACGCCAAATCCCAGCCGCAGCCCCGGTATGGCGAAAAACTTGGTCAGGGAGTGAATAACCGCCATATTGTCGTATTCCGCGCAAAAGTGCCGGAGCGTACTTTCGTCCGGCTGCGGCAAAAAATCTATAAAAGATTCGTCAATTGCTATGAAACAGCCCTTTGCCCGCGCCAACGCCAGAAAATCACGCAGGCCGCTTTGCGCCAGCAAGTTGCCGGCCGGATTGTCCGGATTGCCTATGAATGCCAGCGCGCCGGGCGGCAAGGCGCAAGCCAATTTTTCCAAGTTGATTTTGAAACAATCGCCGGCCTCCAGATAAAAGTATTCCACGCGGGCGCCCACGGCCAAGGCCGCACGTTCATATTCGCTGAAAGACGGCACAGGCAGAAACACCCGCGCCGGCCGCAAAACATGGCACAAAAGATAGATGAGTTCGGCGGCCCCGTTGCCCAGCGCCAGCGCGTCAGGCCGCACGCCGTAATGCAGGGATATAGCTTCCCTAAGTTCAAAAGCCGCCGGGTCGGGATAATGGACGACTTGGGCGATATTGTCCGCGATCGCCCGCCGAACTTTATCCGACAGGCCAAGCGGATTGATATTGGCGCTAAAATCCAATTCCGGCGTTTTGCCGGTCAACCGCGCCGCCTGATAAATATTTCCCCCGTGTTCAAACTTGCCATCGTCCATATCAAAATATTCCGCCGCCCACCAGGTCGGCGCTCCCTAAGTATTTCAGCCCCGGGCAAGCGGCAAGGATGTCCCGGACGCATTTGCCCAATTCCCCGCCGCGTGCCCCGTCAAACAAAACGCCGGCCACCGCGCCGCTATGCGCGGCATTTACGCCGAGCGCGCCGCAATTGTTGCCGATGACGATCATTTTTTCCAGGTACGGTTTGTGCAATATTTTTTGGTTGGCCAAGGCACTGATAGTCGCGCCTTTACCGACCAGCACGGGATTGCCGTCCGCTATCCCTTCCCGGACAAGCGCGTAAGCTTGCGCGAATTCTTCCTGCTTTTCCAAGCGCAGCGCCCTAAGGTCGTTTCTTTTGTTAAAAGCGATTGTATCGATTTCCCCGCCGAAATCAAAAATCGCCAGCTTTATCGGCGGCGGGGCACCGAGGTTTATCAGCCGTTCGCCGCGAATATGGTCAAAAGCGACGATGCCCGGGAAAAACACCCCGTCTGTCGGCTCAATGGCTAAGGCGATTTTTTTTATCTCCTCCGGCGTCACGGGCAGATCCAAAGCGCGCGCCGCCGCCGCGCAAGCCGCCGCTATGTCCGCGCTGCTGGAAGCCATGCCTTTGCCGCGCGGCAATTTTGATATGACCGTCAAAGCAAACGGGCGGCCGCAACCATTGTTTTGCAAAAATTGGCGCACGGCCGCGTATGCTTTGCAGTCTTTCGTCTCGTCGGCGACATCGGCGGCAAAACTGATATTGACTTCGCTGTGCCACGATATGGGGCAGGTTACGAGCAAATCGCCGCCATCTATAAAGCCCTGCGCCAACTCCCCGCACGAACCCGGAACTTTTGCCATATTAAGCCATCCTGTACCGCTGACGAATGAGTTTTTTTGTGCCGCCGCAGTTTAGCGCCTTGAACGCGAAAGGCGCGCCTAGGTATCTTTATTGAACGCTTTCGTCTTCGCTTTCAAGGCAATAACCTGCCGCCGCCTTTAATTTAGATTTGGTTTTGCGGACAAAGTCCTTTGCCTGGTATCTGTAAAAAACAAACCAGAAAAAAATTTTTGCTTTTAGGGAACGCACCCGCATTTCTTCAAAAGGATTGACATTAAACAACTCTTTTATTCTCACCATATCCTTAGCCTGACAAATTGCTATCGGCGTATGGGCCGAAATGGAAAGGTCAATTATCTTGTGTTTGTTTTCCGGCGTAATTATTACATTCTTATACCTAAAGTCGCAAGCTGCCAATCCGTAAGAATGCAATTCACTTAAAAGGCGAATTGCCGGCAACCAATGTCTTTCATGTTCACCGCAAAAATCATGATTGAGAATATTTCCCTCGACATATTCGGCAATGACAAATATTTCTTTCGTGCAAAACCCTGTCTTTCTTTCCGCCACCAAAAAAATATCCTGCACTACAGCGCAACCTTGCTCAATCGCCTTGGCCGTCAAATGAAAGTTTCTTTGATAATGCGAATAGCCGGCAAAAATCTCATAACAACTTTTTTCAAAAGTTTCTTTGTGCCGCAAAATATGTTTGACGGCAAATTTGCGTCCGCCTGTTTCAATAATATAGATATACCGGCCAAGTGCATGGTTCAGGTAAAGCGGCGTTGCAGCGTAGCCGCCGTCTTTAAATGTTTGCAAAATTTCTGGATAATTACCCCCTTCTCCCTCATTTTTGTTAACTTTCCAGACTATTTCCCAATCACCTTGCCGCTTCCGTAAAATGTTCGCCATGTTGCCACCTCAAAACTGCAATGTTTGCCATATATCCTGCCGCGATTAACAACAAAAGAACGCGATCATGCCTTGCTTAAAAACAAAATTTTGTAGTATGCCATGGGCAACAAAGCTTATTAGGCCAATGCGGTTCGTGATTCCATTACTGCAAGCGGCGGACGGTACGCAATTCCACCGCAGTCCAATGTGAACCAACTGTGGGATTGCGACAAGCATATTTACGCGGAGCGCCATTTGGCCGAATGCTTTTCCGAAAAATCAAGTAGTTCCGCCGTATTGTAACCCGCAACGGCAAGCCGATAGGACTTTACCCTTGCCGTTGCGCTATCGCCGTTTTGCTTAAATGAATTGTTCTTAAACAAGGCTTAGTCCTTTTCATCCAGTGTTTCATCTTCATTTTTAAGGGAATGATCTGTAAATATATTTAATTTCTGCCTAATTTGCCTGACAAAACACCTGATTTTATCTCTATAAAAAATAAACCAGAATAATGATTTCAATTTAATTGAAAAATTCAGTTCTTCAACCGGAACAAAATTAAAATATTTATAAAAACACAAAACATCCTTCGCTTGGCAATATGATATAAGAGAATTGATGGAGATGTCAATCGCCTTGAGCTTGTTTTCAGGAGTTACTATTATGTTGCCAGGCTGAAAATCGCATACGGCCAATCCATAAAGGTGCAATTGCTGCAAAAGATTGACTATAGGCCGCCGATACTCTTGTCGGGCATAATCACGTCCCAGCGGCCTGCCTTCAACATACTCAGCGATAATGAATATCTCCTTTGCTGTAAAACTGATTTTTCTTTCCGCCACTAAAAAAATGTCCTGCGCCGCAACACAGCCCTTGTCAATGGCCTTGGCCGTTAAACGGAGTATTCTTGGATAATATGCGCAACCGATGATTTTTTGATAACAAATCTTTTCAAAACGTTCTTTGTCCTGTTTAATGTGTTTGATAGCAAATCTGCGCCCGGCGGTTTCTATTAGATAGATATATCGCCCCAATTCGTAATTGGCATAAATCAGTTTGTGATAATTGCCGCCGTCTTTAAATATTTGCAAAATTTCCGGATAATTACCCCCCCCCCCCCTCATTTTTGTTAACTTTCCAGACTATTTCCCAATCACCCTGCCGCTTCCGTAAAATGTTCGCCATGTTGCCACCTCAAAACTGCAATGCTTGCCATATATCCTGCCGCGATTAACGCCTCCAAACGGAAAACCGGACTGCCCGGGGAAAGGTATTCAAATGTCCCCTAAGGGATGATGCACTGTATCGCGTCCAAAGGAATCCATCTCGTTGAACGCCTTTATGCCCGCGCTCAGGATTTGAAAACCCAAAAGACTTGCTTCGCCCGCCGGCGAATGGAGCTTTAAATCAAGCATAATCGACAATCCCAACTGCGTCAACAAAATGTTTTGCCCGGCATCCTCCAAGCTGGAAACGGCAATCAGGTAATCGCCAACCGGCGGGCGCAGGCCGGCCGCAACAAAAGCCGCGACAAAAGTCGCCAGGCCGTCCAAGAACACCGGCATGCCCATGCTGGCCGCTTGCAATATGCTTCCTATCATGGCGGGCATTTCCCAGCCGCCGAGTCGCCGAACCAATCCCGGCAAATCGTTTTTGTCCAAAGCGCCGTGAAAGGAAAAAACCTGCGCAAGCAGTTCCCGCTCGTCAAGGGCAAGCGTTTGGGCAAAACGCTCGCCGAAAAACATCGACATTAGCGCCGCTTGGCTGAGCGCGGCGCCGCCTCCGTAATGGCCGAGCCCGATCACGCCCGCCCCCGCCGCTCCCGCCGACTGCGCGGCCGCTCGCCCCGCCTGAAAAGCCGCCGTAAAATCACTTTCGCTCAACGCCGGCCGGCGGCGGATGTCGCCGCTCCTTTTCGTTCCTTCCCCGCCGGGGAAAACCTCGACAATAGAGGCGCCAACCGTATTGGCCAATACATTGAGGGCGTGCTTTCCGGCTAAAATACTTTCGCGAAAAGCCGCCGTCGCGTTTTTTTCTTCCCGGTCGTCCGCCGCCGCGCCGTGGTCGCTGAGAAAAACAAGCAGCGCTTTGCCCGGCTCGGTTATTTCGCCTGTTTTCCTCGCCGCCGCGTAAAGGCAAGTAATTTCTTCCAGCCGCGCCAAGGAACCGACCGGTTTTATCAGCCGGTCGAACCGGCTTTGCGCGTTTTGCCAAACTGACTTATCGATCGGCGATATTTTCGGTATTTGCATTTTTTAACTCCAGGCCATTTTTATTTGTAAAAGCGAAGCCAAATAAGTTGAAAATAAAAAGACAACGCTTCCGGTTTCGGCTATAAAGCCGTAAGTGTCGCCCGTAAGCCCGCCCAGCATTTTGTTCAGGCGGCGGGCGGCAAAAAAGGAATAGGCAAGGCAGATGGCAGACGCTGCGGCCAGTTGCCAGGAGAAAACGGGAATCAGCAGCAAAACGGCGAACAGGGCGGCTTTAAGGGCGCAGCTTTTTTGCGCGTATTTGGCAAAAAGCACGCCTATGCCGTCCGGCCGCGCGGACGCAAAGTGCGTTACGGCAAATGCTATGGCCAGCCTTGTTACAATCGGCATGGCAAACACAGCACAAGGCAGAAGTTCCTCCGCCAGGGCGTTATAGACCGCTACTTTTAAAAGCGCCACTGTTACAAAAGCAATCACGCCGTTAGCGCCGACGCGGCTGTCTTTCATTATTTCCAGCGCGCGGGCGCGCCCGCGCCCGGCAAACACGCCGTCCGCCGTGTCAAGCAAGCCGTCGTTCAAGGTGGCGCCGGTTATGAATATTTCCGCCGCCAACAAAACGGCGGCGCGCAGCAAGGAATTAAAGGGCGCAAGCAGCATGGACAAACAGGAAAGCAAAAGGCCAATGACCGCCCCCACCGGCGTAAACCAAGGGACGCTGCGCGAAAAGGCATCGTCCGCCCATTCTTGCTGGCGGCGCAACCGTATGCGGGTAAAAAATTGTAAAGCCGTGATAAAATTATTCATAACCTCTAAGCAGCCCCTAATACTGTTCGCAGTTTAAAACACTCCTTGATATTTGCTCTATAATTTGCCGCGTTGCGCGGCGCAAGACACAGGCGACCCGTAGTTTCGGCGCGCCTTTAGCGCAAAGCGGGGCAACGAACCGGCCGCAAAGACAGGATGATTTTATTCCGAAAACAGTACAAGCAGCGATTCGTGAATTTACGCCGCTTTGTTAAGTACCGCAATCGCGGCGTCCAAAAGCGAGACAACTACCGCCGCCCCCGTACCTTCGCCCAGCCGCATGCCGGCGGTCAGTACAGGTTCCAGGCGCAAGATGTCCAGCATAGCCTTATGCGCTATTTCCGCCGACAAATGCGATGCCAGCATATAGCCGCGTGCCGCCGGGAAAAGGCCGTGCGCGATCAGCGCCGCCGCCGTCGCGTTCAAACCGTCGATGAACACCGGCGCCCTTCTGGCCGCTCCGGCGATCAGCACCCCCGCCAAGCCGCCAAGTTCGTAGCCGCCCACTTTCGCCAGAACTTTCAAGGGCTCGCCCTTTTGAGGCTTGTTTACTCTTAGCGCCTCTTCAACGACCTGACGCTTTATCGCCATGCGCCGATCGCCTATGCCAGTGCCGCGCCCGACCGTCCGCTCGGGCGGCAAGCCGGTAAATACGGAAGCTATGGCGGCGCTGGCCGTGGTATTGCCGATGCCCATCTCCGACAGTACCAACATTTCATAACCCGCGTCGATACATTTGCTGGCCACGTCAAAACCGGCCTTGAGCGACAAAAAGGCCTGCTCGTCCGTCATGGCCGGCCCTTTGGTAAAGTCTGCGGTTCCGTAAGCTACTTTTTTGTTTATGAGCTGCGGATGCGGCAAAAGATCGGCGTTGACGCCGATATCGACCACAAACAGATCCTGGTTCCGTATCCCGGCGTGCCTTGCCAGCACGTTTGCCCCCGCCGCGTAACGCAAATATCCTTTAATCATCTGGACGGTAACTTCCTGGGGGAAGTTGCTGACGCCATAACGCGCGATGCCGTGGTCGCCGGCCGTAAGTATCATGGCCTTTTTTAATATTCTCGGTTCACGGCCGGTCATGGCGCCAATAGACGCCGCCATGTCCTCCAGTTTGCCCAGCCCGCGCTCATACTGGCTCAATTTCGACCAGCGCCGCCGCACCGCCTGCCGCGCCTTTTCATCGAGCGCGGGAATTTTTATCGACGCAAGGAATTTTTCCATTTTACCTCCAAAGCGATTTACCACAGGCCAATGGCCGTCAAGACGACGGCAAAAGCAACCGCCGCAAAGTACATGATGCGGACGGTTTTTTCAATATGCGCGGGCATCAGCCCATGCCGCGCGTCCCCCATGTGCCCCCGCCAAGAAGGACGGCCGGCATAATAGTTGCAACCGCCCAAGCGGATGCCTAAAGCGCCCGCCACCGCCGCTTCGGCCAAACCGCTGTTAGGGCTCGGGTGTTTGCCGGCATCGCGGCACAAAACGCAAAAGGCCCCTTTGGGATCGCAGCCCGGCAAGGCGGCCGCAGCGGCGACGATAAGGCACGCGCTTATCCGCGCCGGTATGTAATTGCATATATCGTCAAAACGGGCCGATGCCCAGCCAAAGTCCAAATAACGGTCATTTTTATAGCCCACCATCGAGTCAAGGGTATTGACCGCCCGATAGGCGAAAGCCAGCGGCGCGCCGCCAATAGCGGCGAAAAACAAGGGGGAGATTACGCCGTCGGTAATATTTTCCGCGACAGTTTCAACTGTGGCCCTGGTTATTTCCGCCGCGTCAAGCTTTCCGGTATCGCGCCCAACGATCAGGCCGGTCTTTTGGCGCGCCTTTGCGATATCGCCGGCCAAAAGCAGATTGTATATCTCTTGCGCCGCCTGGCGCAAGGCGCGCGGCGAAATGGCAAAAGACAGGATGAGCGCGCTGCCGACCGCGCCCGCCCGTTCTCCCGCTAAAAAAATAATTTTTGTCAGTAGATAACAAGTTAAATATACCAAACCGGCAACAGAAACCAACAAGAGCAGGCCGGCCGCCTTTTTGCGCAGCCGGCCACATTCCTTTTTCAAGAGGCGCTGTTCCATGAACGTGATTAATTTCCCGATCAATACGACCGGATGCCAGCCGCCACGCGGGTCGCCCAGCAGCAAATCAAATAAAAGCGCGCCCGCGAACAGAAAATTAAGGCCGCTCATTCGGACAACCCCATCAGCGCGTATATCCTTTCAAGGTCAAGCCGCGCGCGCGCCGCGTCAGCCAGCCGCCCGTAAGCGCGTTCTTTGCGCTCCGCCGCGCTGAGGCGTCCCTGTACGGCCGACAGTCCTTTGTTTGCGCGCAATTTGTCAATAAGCGCGTGCCGGAACGGATCGTTATCAAAAAGGCCGTGCAGATATGTCCCCATAACCAGCCCGTCCGCCCGCACAGCCCCGTCGGCGGCCGTCTCCCCTTCGCCCCGGTCAAGCCAAAAAGCGCTCGGCGCAGCTTTTGTATATTCGCTCCTGCCCATGTGTATTTCATAGCCGGCAAGACCGTCGGCGGAAAAATCCATCCGCAGGAAATTGTTGCCCCGGGCGCAGGCGGTTACTTGGCGGGTTACTTTGTCGGCGGCGAAAGTGGTTATGACCGGCAAAAGCGCCATCCCAGCCAATTGGCCTATTTCCGACTCGGTATGCTCCGGGTCTTTCAATTGCTCGCCAAGCATTTGGTAGCCGCCGCAAATCCCGATGACAGGGACGCCTTTTTTGTTTAGACTGATGATTTGGCTTTCCAGCCCCGATTTTTTTAAAAACAAAAGGTCTTCCGTAGTATTTTTGCTGCCCGGCACGACAATGAGATCAGGCGCGCCCAGTTCTGCCGCATCCCGCACATAGGCGACCTGCACGTCTTCTTCCGCTTCCAGGACGGCAAAATCGGTAAAGTTGGAGATCCGCGGCAGCCTGATCACCGCTATCCGTATGCCGCCGGCTTGGCTTTTCCTGCCGTCCAGGGCCACGGAATCCTCATCGTCAATATCAAGTTTTTCCATGTAATCAAGCACGCCCAAAACCGGCAGGCCTGTTTTGTCCTGCAAAAAGTCCAGCGCCGGCCGCAAAATATTTATATCGCCGCGAAATTTATTGATGATAAAACCTTTTACCAAAGAACGTTCTTCCTCGTCCAAAAGCGCCAGCGTCCCGACCAAGGAAGCGATCGCGCCGCCCCGGTCAATGTCGGCGACTATCAGCACCGGGGCGCGCAAATATTTGGCCACGCGCATGTTCGCGATGTCGTTCGCCTTCAGGTTTATCTCCGCCGGGCTGCCCGCGCCTTCAATCACTAAAACCTCATATTCGCCGGCCAGCAGGGAAAGCGCCTCTTGAACAAACCGGAAAGCCCGCGCCGCATAATCATTGTGGTAGGCGGCGGCGCTCATCGTGCCGACGGGGCGCCCCATAACAATGACCTGGCTGCTGGCGCTGCCTGATGGTTTCAATAGAATCGGGTTCATTTCCACGCGCGGCTCAATCATGGCGGCTTCGGCTTGTACGGCCTGCGCCCGCCCCATCTCGCGCCCGTCTTTGGTAACAAAGGAATTAAGCGCCATGTTCTGCGCCTTAAAAGGCGCGACATGGCGCCCGTCCTGTTTCAGTATGCGGCAGAGAGCGGCCGTTAAGACGCTTTTTCCGACATTGGAGCCGGTGCCCTGGAGCATTATGTATTTGGTCACAAGAAAACCTCTTTTTTCTCCAAATTCACCGCGATTTTTTTCAGGTCAACCGCTATGCCGCTTACCACTAAGTATACTTTGTCCGCCGCCGCCGCTACGACTTGGTTGACCTGTCCGGCAAGGTCGGAAAACTCCCGGGCGAGAAGATTGTCAGGTATTATGCCGCTGCCGACTTCGTTAGCAACAAAAACAACATTTCTGCCGCTTTGTTTCGCCGCCGCCACCAAAAGGTCGATCTGCCCGAGAACCTTTTCGCGCTTGGCCGCCGCATCCTCCCCGCCGTAAACGAGATTGGCGGCGTAAAGGGTCAGGCAGTCAAACAAAATGCTGTCCGCGCCGGAAACTTCGCGTATAACTTCATGTGCGTCAAAGGGCGCTTCGTAATTTGTCCAAAAGCTGCCGCGCCGCCTTTCCTGATGCCTCTGGACCCGCGCCCGCATTTCCTCGTCCAATATTTTCGCCGTAGCTATATACGCGCAACTTTCGCCAAGAACTTTCACCAGTTTCTCGGCAAATTCACTCTTGCCGCTGCGCGAACCGCCTGTAATCAAAACAATTGTCCCTTCAGGGCGCAAGTTACTATGCAAACAAAAAACCTCCCCCGCCGGGAAGGAAAACCGACGCTCGCGCCAACCCCTCCCCATCGCTTTTAAGGCCAGGAAACCCCCCATAGACATGGCTTTAGAATTTCGCAACACATACAAACGATCCTGCCTGACGGCGGATTTATTCTTTCAAAAACTTTTCCGCGCCCGCGTTGAAAGGCGCCGCCACGCCCGCAAAGGCGTTGGCTTTGCTGATGCCGTTGGCCGCCGGATGTACGCCGCGCAGTTTTTGCAGGTCGCCGTACATCGCTTTCACTATTTTATAGCCCATTTCGTCGCTTATTCTGTCGCTTGCCAGCAGCACCGACACAACCGACAAGGCGGTTACCGGCCTCGTCTGGGCGGCGTATGTCCCGGCGGGGATGACCTGCCGTTTATAAAAAGGGTGTTTATTCAGCAGCCCGGAGATTTCCCCGTCGTCAAGCGGTATAAATACAATTCGTTCTTTCAGCGCGGTTTCTTTCAGCAGTGCCGATGGACAGGCGGCGTTAAAAAACATAACGTCGGCCTTGCCCTCTGTCAGGGCCTTCACCGCGCCGTTATAGTCGAGATATTGCATTTTTACGCTTTTTTCCGGAACGCCGCAAGCGGCAAGTACGTCAAGCGCGGCCACTCCGGCGTCCGTAACGGCGGCCACGCGCCTTCCCCTTATGTCGCCGGCCTTCTTTATGCCGGAACGCTCCAACGCGGCGATATGCAGGGTTACTGGATAAAGGGCGCATATCCCGCGCAAAATGCCGACCTTTCCGCCCTGAAACATCTCCGTCCCGTTTACGGCATAATGCGCAACATCACTTTGCGCGATGGCCAGATCGGCTTTGCCGCCCGCCAAAAGCGCAATTCCGGCAGCCGAACCTTCGGTTGATTCCACCGATACATTCATTCCGGGTATGTCCCTGTTGAGTATATCCGCCAAAACGCCGCTGAACCGAAGGGGCATATCAGCCGCGCCGCCGGACGCCATGCTGATAAATTGCTGTTTTACCGGCACGACGGCGCTTCTTCTTTGCGCGTTGCCGCAACCCGCGAGCAAAGCCGCAAGCAGCAAAAAAATAAAGAAGCAGGTTTTTTTTCGCATAGGCCCTCCGACGGCAAAGAAAAAATAAAGTGCTTTTGCAAAGCAAGGTTTTTTTCAGTTATAATTGTTTTAATTATTGAAAACAAAGGAGCGGTTTGAACTATGGGCAATTTGTCTCTTACGCTTGCCAAAACGCTTTATCACAATATTTACCGCTGCGCCGTAAAAAGCGGCGACGGCTCGGTCAAAGGGTTCCTGCGCGTAGTGCCGGGAATGCCGCTTGAGCGCGGCCAACTGCCGCCGGACGCGCCGGATGCGCCGCCGTTTCTTTTGGTAATTGTCGACGATGCCGACATAAACAACGCTAATTTCCTGCAGTTTGAAGATAGCGTGTCGGCGCTGCTATTGACCAGATTTGCCGCCGAAGCCTTTCATCCGCAATACTGCCAATTTTACTATCCGAGCCCGGCCTTGACGCTTAGCGCGGAAAACGGCCGGGATCTTTTCGATTGCTGAATCGCCGAACCCTTCGCCCTCACTCGCTTTCTTTTTGCGCCGCGAACCGCATGGCCGCCTGCCAGATTTCTTTTATCGGGCGGCCGGTCAGGGCGGAAAGATTGCTGCAATCTTCAAATTCCGGCGCCATGTTTATGATCTTGCCGTCAAGCTTGCCGTATTTGATATGCATGTCGCCATATAACGGCAGTTTTATCTTTTCGGTGTACCTTTCCAGCACGTTGCGTCCCACGCTATAATAGCGCACGCCTAAAGTGCTTGTTTCGGAAAAAACTATCTTTGCGATATCGTCAAGCAGAAAATCCTGCAAAAGCACCGACAATAGGCACGCCGGGCGGCCTTTCTTCATAATGATCGGGGTTACCCAGGCGTCCGATGCGCCTGCGGCGAAAAGTTTATTGATAACATGGCTGTAAATCTGCGGATTCATGTCATCAATATTTGTTTCCATGACAAGCATTTTTTTCCTGTTTTCTTTTGGCGCTATTTCTCCCTTTATGACCCTCAGCGCGTTCGGAATGTCCAGATCGTAGCTGCCGGCGCCGTATCCTATGCGCTCGCTGACAAATCCGTCCGGGACGCTTTGGCTGACCTGGGCGACTGCGGCAAGTATCGCCGCTCCGGTAGGCGTCGCCAGTTCTTTTTCAATATCGCCTTCATAAAAGGGAATGCTTCGCAGCAATTCCACAGTTGCCGGCGCGGGAACAGGCATACGCCCGTGGCCGCACTGCGTGAAACCAAAACCCGTCCTCACTCTCGAAACAAACACCGATTCAATGCTTAGCCAATCCAGGCAAACGGCGGCGCTCACTATATCGACAATCGCATCGGCCGCCCCCACTTCGTGAAAGTGAACGTCTTCGACGGCTATGCCATGAACCTTGGCCTCCGCCCGCGCCAAAAAGACGAAGATGTCAATAGCTTTCTGTTTGGTTTTCAAGTCGAGCAAAGACTTGTCGATCAAAGACACTATTCCGCTGAGGCCGCGATGCCCGTGCGCCCCGCCCTCATGCGCGTCTTTAATGTTGACCTCTGCGTAAGTTGAGGCAATGCCGCATTTCATCACTTTACGTATGGACAGTTCGTAGCCTGGCAAGTTCAGCATGCCCAGCCGCTCGCGCAAATGTTCTTCGGGAACGCCTAAATCAAGCAGCGCCCCCATAAACATATTTCCACTGATTCCGCTAAAAGCATCCACATACAAAGCCCGCATTTCAATTCACCTCATTTTATTTATTAAAGCAGCCAACCGCCCGGCGCCAAATCCATTGTCTATGTTGACTACGCCTACACCGGCGGCGCAACTGTTGAGCATGGACAAAAGCGCCGAAAGCCCGCCAAAATTGGCCCCGTAGCCAACGCTGGTGGGAACCGCTATGACCGGTTTGTCGACAAGCCCGCCGACTACGCTGGCCAACGCGCCTTCCATGCCGGCCGCGACCACGCATACATTAGCTTTGCGGATGAGATCGAGGTTGGCGAACAGACGGTGTATCCCGGCCACGCCGACATCAAAGACCCGCTCGACTTTATTGCCCATCACCTCCGCCGTCAGCGCCGCTTCTTCCGCCACCGGCGCATCGCTCGTTCCGGCAGTTATTACGGCGATGTAGCGCTGCTGGTCCACTACGGGCTTTTCGTTCATGACCACGATCATGCGGGCCTGTTCATTATAAAAAGCGTCCGGCAGGGCTTTTTTTACTTGCGCGAAAAATTCCGGCCCCGCCCTGCTGGCCAAAACGTTCCGCCCCTTCGCGGCAAGGCTTTTTACTATGGCCGTTACCTGTTCCGCGCCCTTTCCCTCACAATACACCACTTCGGGAAAACCCTGCCGCTTCATGCGCGCATGGTCAATCTTGGCAAAACCGAGATCTTCGACGCAGCCCGCGCTCAACTCCCGCATCGCCTCTTCGTGGCTGAGGCGGCCTGTTTTGTATTGACGCAATATAAAAGAAATATCTTTCAATTCCCCGTCCATTTCGTCTCTCATTGAAAATCCGCGTTTTGCGGGATAAACCCTGTTTTCAGCAAAAACAGCCTGATTTCCCCGATTATCTCCGAAAAGCTTCTGCCGTCCGTGTCCACGGCACATTCCGCCTTGGCGTAATGCGGCTCGCGCGCTTTAAGCAAAGAGGCTATCCTCTCTATCCGCTCGCCGCCCTGCAAAAGCGGCCGGCCGGCATCGGCTGCCGTACGCCGCAGTATAACGGCGGGGGACGCCCGGAGGCAGATGATATGCGCCCGCCTCGACAGTTCGGAGAAATTATCCTCGCGCACAATCGCGCCGCCGCCGGTGGCTATAACCTGCCCGTTTCGGGCGGCGACAACTTTCAGCGCCCTGCTTTCCGTTTCGCGGAAAAATTCCTCCCCGTTTTGCGCGAATATCTCGGGAATGGGTTTCCCCTGCGCTTTCTCAATCTCCTCATCCGTATCGACAAACGCCATGCCCAGTTTTTCCGCAAGCAGGCGCCCGACCGTTGTCTTGCCTGTGCCCATAAAGCCTACCAGCGCGATATTGCCTTTGCCGGGCATCACGCGCCAATGATCCGGCGGGCTTTGTCTACGACATTGGCCACGCTGAAGCCAAGTTTTTCATATACTTCGCCTCCCGGCGCCGATTGCCCGAAACGATCAAGGGCAAGTATGTTTTCCGGGCGGACGGCGTATTTTTCCCAGCCGTGCGGTACGCCCGCCTCAACCGCCAGCGCCGGCGCGCTTTTCGGTATAGTCCGCGCCCGATATTCTTCGCTTTGGCTGTCAAATAGCTCCCAGCTGCACAGGGAAACCACGCGCGCGTTTATCCCCAGCCCGGCAAGTTCTTTTTGCGCCGCCAGGACCAGCGCCACTTCCGAGCCGGCCGCCACCAGAGTTATGTCCAGAGGGGAGGCCGATTCCGCGCTGATTACATATCCGCCCTTTTCCGCCCCGGCCTTGATTGCATCGGAAAAAGCGCCCAACACCGGCACTTTTTGCCTAGTAAGGACAAGCGCCGCCGGCTTTCGGCCATTTATTGCCACCCGCCACGCCTCGGCTGTCTCCAGCGCGTCCGCCGGGCGCAGGACAAGCAAACCGGGAATGATTCTAAGGCTCATGGTCTGCTCAACCGGCTGATGGGTCGGCCCGTCCTCGCCGACCGCTATGCTGTCGTGAGTAAACACAAATATCACATGTACGCCCATCAGCGCCGCCAACCTGACCGCCGGCCGCATAAAATCGGCAAATACCAGAAAAGTCGCGCAATAAGGCACAAACCCGCCGTGCAGAGCCATGCCGTTGGCAATGGCCGCCATCGCCTGCTCGCGCACGCCGAAATGTATGTTCCGCCCGGCAGGGTCAGCGCGGGAAAAATCGCCCGCGCCGTTTACATAGGTCTTGTTGGAAGGAGCAAGGTCAGCGGAACCGCCGCACAAAGAAGGAACCAACGCGGACAGCTTTTGCAGTATGAGCCCGGATGCCTCGCGCGTGGACGTCTGCTTAATGTCGGCAAAAATGCCGGACAGATCGCCGCTTTCCACTCTGAAGCCGCTTTTCCAGCGTTCGGCCAACTCTTTCGCCAAAGCGCCGTACTCTTTTTCATAGGCGGAAAAAAGCGCTTCCCATTGCGCCCGCTTTCTGGCCATAACCTTGCTTTTTTCCGCAAAATACTCCTTTACTTCTGCCGGCGCCGTAAACGGCCGCTCTCCGGGAACGCCCAGCTTTTCTTTGGTTCTGGCCGCGTTTTCCGCTCCCAGCGGCTCGCCGTGGGCAGCCGGGGTGTCTTGTTTGGGGCTGGCAAAACCAATGTGCGTACGAACCATGATCAAAGACGGTTTGTCGGCTGTTTCCCTGGCTTTACGGATCGCCAAAGCCAGGGCGCCTATGTCTTCCGCGTCCCCGACCTGCCTGACGTCCCAGCCGTAAGCCTCAAAACGCGCCCGCACATCTTCCGTAAAGACGATTTCCGTCGAGCCTTCGATCGTTATCTTGTTGTCATCGTATAAATAAATCACCTTGCCCAACCCCAGGGCGCCGGCCAGCGAAGCCGCCTCGGCCGCCACCCCTTCCATCATGTCGCCGTCGGAGACTATGCCGTAAACATAATGGCTGACAATCTCAAATCCCGGCCGGTTGTATTGGGCGGCAAGCATCTTCTCGGCGATCGCCATGCCGATGCCGGTGGCAAATCCGTGCCCAAGCGGGCCGGTAGTCGCCTCAACTCCTGCGGTATGGCCGTATTCGGGATGCCCCGGCGTTTTTGAGTTCCATTGGCGGAATTTTTTAAGTTCCTCCATGGAAAGGTCAAACCCGCTCAAATGAAGCATGGCGTAATAAAGCGCGGAACCGTGTCCCGCCGATAAAACGAACCGATCGCGGCCTTCCCAGCGGGGACAGGCGGGGTCATAGTTTAAAAATTCCTTCCATATGGCGTACATTAACGGCGCGGCCCCCAGCGGAAAACCGGGATGCCCGGAACTTGCCGCCTCAATCGCGTCTATGGACAAAGTGCGCAAAGCGGTGATGGCCTTACGGTCGATAGGTTCCATTTTGCAAACCTCCATATTATATGGCGGCAAGCCCCGCCTCAACGTTCGGCGGATCCTGCCCTTATTGCGCCCCACCGGGGAGCGGCGCGCCAAAGCCGCCGTCAATCCTCGGAATTTTTAACGCCGGCTTTGGCGATTATTTCTTCCGCTATTTTTTGCGGCACTTCGTCATAATGTGAAAAAGCCATGTCAAAACTGCCTCTGCCTTGGGTCATGGAACGCAAATCGACCGCGTATTTCAAAAGTTCCGAATAAGGGACCTGCGCCTTGACGCAGCCAAGCCCGTCGCCGATCGGCTCCATGCCGATTATGCGCCCGCGTTTGCTGTTAAAATCCCCGATTATGTCGCCCATGTTGCCTTCCGGCACGATCACCTGCACGTTGTAAACAGGTTCAAGCAAAACCGGCTTCGCTTGGATAGCGGCTTTTTTGAAAGCCTGGTGGCTGGCGATTTTGAAAGCCATTTCGGAAGAGTCGACCGTATGGTAAGAACCGTCAACTAAATTTATTTTTATATCGACAACCGGATACCCCGCCAGGACGCCGCCCTGTATGGCCTCGCGCATCCCTTTTTCCACCGCCGGTATGTATTGGCGCGGCACCGCGCCGCCGAAAATCGAATCGACAAACTGGAATCCCTCGCCGGGCGCAAGCGGTTCCAGCTCAACGACCACATGCCCGTATTGCCCATGCCCGCCGCTTTGTTTTTTGTGTTTCCCTTCCACCCGCGCCTTTCCCCGGACGGTCTCCCGGTAGGCGACGGTCTGGGGTTTGAGTATGGCTTCCACGCTGAATTTGCGTTTCAGTTTTTCCATTATGACATCAAGATGCTGATCGCCTATGCCGCTGACCAGCTTTTCCTTCGTTTCGGAATTTTTGTCCAAGAGGAAAGTCTGGTCTTCGTCCATCAGCCGCGAAAGCGCCTGCCCAATCTTGTCCTCATCGGCTTTATTTTTGGCCTCGATGCATAAAGTGTACATCGGTTTGGGGAAATCGATCGGCGGAAAAAGCATTGGCCTGTCCTTGTCGCCGATGCTGTCGCCGGTAGCGGTGTCCTGCAATTTGGCGATGACGCCGATGTCGCCCGCGACAATCTCTTTAAGGGGTATCTGGTTCTTGCCGCGCAGGGTGAAAAGATTGCCGACCCTTTCCGTTTTGTCCTTGCTCACGTTATAAATGGCGCCGTCGCCTTTTAAAACGCCGGAGAAAACTTTTACATAACTTAGCCGCCCCACGAAAGGATCGGTAGTCGTTTTAAATACCAGGGCGTTCAATAAATCGTCGGCTTTGCGCAAAACTTCCTCCCCGGACTTTTTGTCGGTTACGGCAAACTCTTTTTCCACCGCCGCCGGCATGTAATCGACTATCGCATCCATGACCCGCCCCATGCCTATGCTCTTTAAAGCCGAACCAACCACTACCGGATATATTTTGGCGTTTCTTATCCCATTGACAATGCCGCGCATGATCTCTTCTTCCGTGAGTTTCTCGCCTTCCAAAAATTTCGCGATCATCTCGTCGTCTGTTTCCGCAGCCGCTTCCACCATCGCTTCATACGCCTTGCCGGCGGCATCCATAAATTCCGCCGGTATTTCCTGCTCAACCGAACTATTGCCCTGCTGGAAATACGCTTTCATTTTCAAAAGATCAATAATGCCTTTAAATCCCGCTTCCGCGCCGATC
Source organism: Acidaminococcales bacterium (assembly GCA_031290885.1). NCBI lineage: Bacteria > Bacillati > Bacillota > Negativicutes > Acidaminococcales > Acidaminococcales bacterium. The sequence goes on along the minus strand of JAISLQ010000046.1, from coordinate 30,867 downwards.
GGCATCTGCACCGGCAAAATGCCCGCCCCCATCTTGACGCGCAATTCTTCTACTACATTGCTAAAATCGGCGTTTTCGCGATCCATTTTGTTGATCATTATTACGCGCGGCAATTTAAGCTCATTGGCGTAACGCCATACTTTTTCCGTTTCAACTTCAACCCCCGAAGCCGCGCATACAACTACCAAAGCGCTTTCAGCCGCCCTGAGCGCGCTTTTTACTTCGCCAACGAAATCAGCGTAGCCGGGGGTGTCAAGAAAATTTATTTTCTGCCCGCGCCATTCGACAGGAGCGAGCGCCATGCCGATACTGCTTTTGCGCTTTGTTTCCTCCGCCTCAAAGTCGGTGGTGGCATTGCCGTCTTCAATGCGCCCCATCCTGGTTATAGCGCCGGAACGATAAAGCAGCGCCTCCGCGACCGAAGTCTTGCCGGCCCCGCCATGCGCGATTATTGCTACGTTGCGGATTTTGTCGCCTTTGTAATCTTTCAAAGTAAATCCCTCCAGCAATCAAATAAAATCCTTGTTACGTATGGTTTGTTTTCCCTATATTACTTACTGTTCCCAGATTAAAATCATACTGCCGTTACGGCCAATTTACCGCCCTGCCGTGTTCCAAAGCCTCGCCGAGCCCACGGGATCCGCCTGCGTTTTGCGCCGCGCAGCCTTTAAGGGGCGTTTTAATATGGGAACAGCATTGAAGCGACAATCAATATATTTCGCCTATGGCAAAGAAGTTGGCTATTTCCCTTGCGGCGCTCTCTTCGCCGTCCGAGCCGTGCACTATGTTCTGGGACACGGTCAGGGCAAAATCGCCGCGGATAGAGCCCGGGACGGCGTCAAGCGGATTGGTGGCGCCCATCATGGAACGCACGGCTTTTATGGCGTTTTCCCCCTCCACCACCATTGCCGCGACCGGCCCTGACGTGATAAATTCCACCAATTCATCGAAAAAGGGCTTGCCGGCGTGTTCGCCGTAGTGTCTTTTCGCTTGCGCCTCGCTCATCTTGATCATTTTCAGCCCGATTATTTTTAAACTGCGGCGCTCAAAACGCGCGATCACTTCGCCAATAAGATTTTTCCGTACCCCGTCGGGTTTCACCATTACATAAGTTCGTTGCACAATCTTACCCTCCTTAAATCCCGGCCGTTTTGCTCCCGGCGCGTCAACTGCGCAGAGCTTCGCAGAGCTTTTTGTCCAAACGTTTGACCAGCGCCGTCAAAAGCCTGACCGCCGCCTGGTAATCCTGGTAGTGAATAATGCTTTGATGGCTGTGGATATAACGGGTGGGCAGACTTAACGTCAAAGTCGGCACGCCCGACCCCTGAAGGTGAATTTTGCCGCCGTCGGTTCCGCCGCCCTCGGAAAAAGCGAACTGATATTTTATTTTTTCTTTTTGCGCCGTTTCTATGGTCAAATCGCGCAAAGCGGTGTTAGGGACAAGTGAAGCGTCATAAATAGTAACGGCGATGCCGCCGCCCAGTTTTGCCGACGCTATATCGTCGCTTATCCCCGGCGTGCCGCCGGCGATGGCTGTATCTACCACCAGGGCCACATCTGGCCGCAACATATTGGCGGAGGTTATGGCGCCCCGCAAGCCGACTTCTTCCTGAACCGTCCCCACCGCGCAGATTGTATTGGGATGGCCTTCGCCGACAAGCCGCTCCAGCGCTTCCGCCATGATCGCGCAGCCGGCGCGGTTGTCCCAAGCCTTGCCCAAAAGGTAGTTTTTATTGCCCATAACGGCAAAACTACATTCCGGCGTAACAAAATCGCCCGGCCTGACGCCCAGGATTTCGGTAACTTCCTGGCCGTCGTCCGCCCCGACGTCTATGAACATATCTTTTTTATCGACTATTTTTTTGCGTTCCTCCGCCGTCAGTATGTGCGGCGGCTTGCTGCCGATGATACCGACGATGTCGCCTTTTTCCGCGTGAACCGTAACCCTCTGCCCAAGCATCACCTGCTCCCACCAGCCGCCTAAAGGGACGAATTTCAAAAACCCTTCTTTGGTTATATGTTTTACCATGAACCCAACTTCGTCCATGTGCGCCGCAATCATCACCCGCGGCCCGTCGCCGCCCGCGCCTTTGTGCGTTATGGCAACGCTGCCGAGGCCGTCGGAAGAAATATCCCCCAGGCCTTGTACGCGCTCTGTCAGCAATGCTTTTATTCTTTTTTCAAACCCTGTTACCCCTTTGGCTTCCGAAAAGCGCTTCAGCCATTCCAGTGATTTATCGCCTTGTACCGGCATAACATCCTCCCCCCGCTCGCCCAGCGCCGCAACCGCCCCGTTTCGCTGTCAAGTCTCGTCTTTGGCGTCTTGCGCCATTTCCTGTTTGTAACTGCGGTACTTGTCATAAATGATTCTGATAACAGTCGTTACCGCTTTTTTCGCGCTGCCTTGATATACTTTGTCGAGCATCTGCTGCAAAGGCTCGTTGCCTCGGTTCAAATCATAACCCGCGATGGATTTTGAAACATGCCGCCTGGCCAGTTCCGTAGCCAGCGTGCAATCGGCCTCCACTACCACGCCGGTACTGATGTCCACCAAGACGACAATGCCGATAAGCTTATACATTTCGCTGGCGGTAATGCCTGTGGGAAGTTTGGCATAGCCGGAAAACAGCACCAAATTGTCGCGCGGATTGTACATGACGCATCTCCTTCCTGAAAATTCTCAAAAAAGCCGGCCTCACGCCTGAAAAATCACCTGACTGCCAGACGGCGGACGAACACGTTTACGGCAATCACGTCAATCAAGGTCATCAATTCCACCTGCTGCTTGATTAAGCGCCGCGCCACGGCGGCCACTTCGTTGATAACCGTCCCGTAGAGCAAAACGGTCTCCACGTTAATGAAAATGCCGCCGTTGTTTTCCTTTTCCGATTTTCTTATGTTTACGCTGAGCACGCCTTTAATTTCCTTTATCTCAGCCGCCGACAACTTGACTATGTCCTCAATCGCCGAATCGGCTATCAGCATTTTCCCGTACATGCTGAAAGTCGGCCGGACTATTGACTTTGCGGCATAGTCGTGCGTATGGCGGCTTTGGGAAAAAAAGCCGCGAAAAGGATCTATAAAGTAGCCCGAGTAATGCGGCTTTAATTCCACCGCCGGGACGGGCACGACATGTTTGCCTTCTTTGTAACGGCTGTCTTTGGCGCGGGCAATTTCGCGTTTGGTCGATACGTCCTCTATGTCGATGAATTTATTCGGCTCCGGCATGCCAAGCTTTCCGGCAATGCGCCTAACCATGGCCTCGGATGTCCCAAGGATCAGTATTTTTTCCGGCTTTGCCCGCATTACGGCTTCGCGCACGGCTTTAACGTGAGCGTCATCATTAAAAATAGCCCTTTTCACGGCCATTATACGATTTTGCTCGTTTTTGGCGGAAATCCCCGCCCATATTTTCCCTTCACGGATAAGCAGCCCATCGTCAATAATCGCATCGGCGCCTTCATCGCGGGCGATCTTTTGCGCTTTATAACTTTTGCCTGTTCCGGCCGGGCCGACAAACGCCACTACTTCCACGCCAACGCCTTTCCTGCGGTCAAGATTGTCTTTCTTCTAATATTATCATATATTGCGTATTTTCACCACAAATTCAATAATTCTGCGGATATTGCGTAAACGCCAAGTTTATGGGGATATTTGTTTTTTATGCCATGAAAATCCGAGCCGCCGCTTATTTTTAACCCATGAAGCCGCGCGAACGCTTTGTAATGCTTTACCTGTTCCGGCGTATGCTGCGGATAATAAGCCTCTATCGCGTCTACGCCGAGCCGCGCGGCTTCCTCCAGCACGCCCTGATCTTTTATCCCGTAAGGATGCGCCATAACCGCCAGGCCTTTGGCGGCATGCGCCAGCGCAATCGCTTCCTCAAGCGACGGCTTTAAATGCGCAACATACGCCGGCCCGTTATTATAAAGCAATTTGTCGAAAGCTTCGTGCACGTAACGGAAATAGCCCCTTTGTACCAGCGCGGCGGCGACATGCGGCCGCCCGAGAGCTTTTGCGCCATCGCCCGCCGCCGCGAAAACCTCCTTTGGCGTGAGGTTGTAGCCAAGCTTTTCCAGTTTGGCCAAAATTTTATGCACCCGGCTTTCGCGGTCGGCGTCGAAAGCGCGCAACCGCTCCAAAAGCCGCGGCTCCTGATCATCTATGGCCAAGGCCAGCATATGCACTTCGTCTGCGCCGGCTTCAATGGAAAACTCCACTCCGTTTACCAGCGACAAAGGTATTTTTTCCCGTTTTATTGTATCTGCGGCTTCCCGGCAGCCGCTCACGGCGTCATGGTCGGTTATCGCCAGCGCGGCTATTTTGGCCGCGCCCGCCATACGGACAATTTCCGACGGCGAATATACGCCGTCGGAAATTGTCGTATGGCAGTGAAAATCGACTAACACGCCAGCACCTGCCTGGCCGTTTGGATAAGCAGCCTGACGCCGAAACCGCTGGCGCCTTTTACGGCGTAGCCGACAGTTTTTTTCGCCATGTCGGTATTGCCTATGTCAATATGTACCCAAGGCTTATCGGTAAATTCACCGATAAACATGCCGCCCGTAATCATCCCGCCATTGCGGCCGCCGCTGTTTTTGATGTCGGCGACGTCGCTTTTATTGTATTCTTTAAATTCATCAAAGCTCGGCATCTGCCAACATCTTTCCCCGCTTATCCTGCCGGCGGCAACTACCCTGTCGCACAATTCCTGGTTGCTGGCCACCACGCCGGCGACGAAATCGCCGAGCGCGATGGATGCCGCGCCGGTCAAAGTGGCTATGTCGATTATCTTCGCTGCGGACAGTTTCGCCCCCGCGTACCAGACCGCGTCCGCCAAAATCATTCGCCCTTCGCAGTCGGTCGATATTATTTCAATCGTCTTGCCGGAGGCGGACGTTACTATATCGCCGGGCCGCGAAGCAGTCCCTGACGGCATATTCTCTACGCAGGGAATGACGCCGACGATGTTTATCGGCAATTTCAGCCGGGCGATCGCGCAAACCGCAGCCAAGACAACGGCCGCGCCGCCCATGTCGTTCTTCATGTCGCCCATGCCCGCCGCCGGTTTGATGGAAATGCCGCCGGAATCAAAAGTAACGCCCTTGCCCACAAAGGCGATTTTTTCTCCGCCTTTGCCCTTGCCCACGTATTCGAGCACCAAAAGTTTGGGTGGCTGCGCGGAACCTTTGGACACGCTGAGCAAAGCTCCCATCCCTAACTTTTCCATATCCTGTTCTTCGAGTATTTTTAAGGCCACTCCCGCCTCGGCGGCCATTTTTTCCGCTTCCCGCGCCAAGCTTTCCGGGTAGATCACGTTGGCCGGGCTGTTGATCAAATCGCGGGCCAGGTTGACGCTCGCGCCGATACATTCGGCTTCTTTAACCGCCGTTTCGATGCCCGCCGCGCCGGAAACCGCCAAGAGGACTTTGTTCAGCGTTTCCGAATTTTTTTCGGTTTTATACCGATCGAATACATAGCCGCCCAAAATGGCTCCTTCCGCAAAGGCGCCTATCCTGCCGCCATCGCCGGCCAGGGCGTCCGGGAAACAAACGGCCGGCGAGCGCTGTTTGCCGGCGGCGCAGGCACGGGCTATATTGCCGCCCAGCGTACGCGACTTCTCCTGAGTAAATTCTTCTATGGCGCCGGCCCCGGCCAGCAGCAATTTGATTGCCGGCCGGCCGTCCACGTAGAAAAAACATTCCCGGCCAAATTCCGTCAATTCCGGCTCTTCTTTTAAAATTGACAGAACTTTTGCCTTCAAAGCCCCGGGCAAAAGGGAAGAAACCGCCGCCTTTTTTCCGACTTTTCCCGCCAGCACGGCCAATTCCCGCTGCCCGTCCGGCAAAGCGCCCAATACCTGTACCTGAATATTCATAAAATCACTGCTTTCCAATTTTTTTCTCTGAATGTTATCGTCCGCTATTTATTTTATCCTAAATACATGGCCGTTGTCCAATGCTCAACCTGCCGCGGACGGAAAATTTCCCCCTGCCCGCATTTTCGCAAGCGGACGCAAAGCCGCCGCCTGGGCCGGCAGATCGTCTTTATGCCCCATTACGCGCAATACGGACGCGCTGGCCGACATGCCGCCGTCTTTTTTCAGGCGCGGCCGCGGCTACTTTGATGCGCGCCTTCTCCTGTTTCAACCCGCAAAATTTTCAGCATTTTCAACGTCCCTCCCAAACGGCCATTTTCCCGCAAACAATCCCCAACTGCATAAAAAGCTTGCCGATTATATGCTGTATTTGCTTTTCCACGGAATTGACGCCGCCATAAAAGGTCCGCATGGGCGGGAACACAACGCAGCCGTTGTCGGCGGCCTCTTTGATGTTGCGCAGGTGTATCCGGCTCAAAGGCATCTCGCGCGGCACGATTATCACCCGGCGGTTTTCTTTGAGGCAGACGTCGGCCGCCCGGAGCAAAAGGTTGTCATTGTTTTTTGTAAGGCCCTTGCCAAAGCGGCTTTTCCGCGTTTTTTCCGCAAGGGGCCGGACGGCCGCAAACTGACTGCCCAGCGCTTCTTTCGCGGCGGCGATTTTCGCCTCTTTCCTTTTGCGTTGTTTTGTGTTAGGATAATATATCAACGCCCTGACCGCAAGCGGCAAATGCCGCCCCCGCGCGGAGCGGTTCACGGAATCACGTTCTTTAGCAGATTTGCGGTTTTTAAGGAGGATCAGGCAATGAGTTCTACTATGAAAAAATTTCGGCGCGTACCGGCGATCGCAGCCGCGCTGTTTGTTTTGGCCGGCTGCGGCAGAAGCGCGCCGCCCGCGCCGCCGCCCGTCCCGGTAAAAACAATGGCGGCCGTCAAAAAAGACGTCAGCATCGTCAACGAATATGCCGGGCAAATACAGGGGAAAAACGAAGTGCGCGTTCAGTCCAGGGTATCCGGCCATGTAACGGAAAAGCTGATCGCCGGCGGGCAGTCGGTCAAAAAAGGCCAGCCGCTTTTTAAAATCGACAGCCGCCCGTATGTCAGCGCCCTTTTGTCGGCCCAAGCCCAGCTTGCCCAGGCGCAGGCGGTTTTAAACAACACAAAAATCGACACGCAAAGATACCGCGAGCTTTACAATGCGTCCGCCATCGCCGAACAGGCTCTGACGGCGCAGGAGGCGAACGAACGCCAACAACAGGCGATAGTGGACGCGCAGGCGGCCATTTTGCAGAAGGCGCGCGACGACTTGAGCGACACGCTCATCGCCTCGCCCATTGACGGGCGGCTGCGCGTAGACGATGTCAGCGTCGGCACTTATGTACAGCCGGGCGGCGCGCCGCTGGTAACGGTTGACGTCATAGACCCGGTATTTGCCGTGTTCAATATGAGCGAAACAGAATATCTCGGCCTAAGCCGCGCCTACGGCGGCGACCTGTCCGAGGGCTGGGGGGGGCGCGTCGACATAACCTTGTCAAACGGCGAAACTTACCCGCTGCCCGGGCAAGTCGCGCAGATAGACCGCGCGCTCGACAACAACAGCGGCACTATTATAATAAAAGCTTCTTTCGCCAATCCCGGCGGAACCCTTGTCCCCGGCATGTTCGTCCGCGCGCGGATAGCGGGCGCGCCCGCCAAAGCCGCCGTCCTGGCCCCGCAGCGCGCGGTGCAGCAAGTGCTTGACAAGTCCTATGTTATGACCTTGACCGCCGAAAACAAAGTGGCGGCAAGGCAAATAACCTTGGGCAGAAAAACCGGCAGTTTCCAGATAGTGGAAACCGGCCTGTCCGCCGGCGAGGCCGTCATCGTGGAAGGGCTGGCCAAAGTCAGGGACGGCCAGGTCGTAACGCCGTCCCTTGTGCGGCCGGAAGATTTAAACCTTGTTTTTGAGTAATCCAGGAGGTAGGGAAAGTGGCAAAATTTTTCATTGACCGCCCGATTTTCGCGATAGTCATTTCTGTCCTCATCGTGATCAGCGGCTCTATCGCCGGGTTGAACCTGCCGATTGCCCAGTATCCGCAAATCCAGCCGCCAACGGTTTCTGTAGAGACGACTTACATAGGCGCCAATGCCGGCGCGGTAAACCAGTCGGTCGCCCAGGTCATAGAAGAGCAGGTAAACGGCGTGCAGGGCATGGACTACATGTCGTCCATGTCAGACGATGCCGGCCGCTACAGCCTGTCGGTGGTGTTTGAACTCGGGATGGACGGCGACATAGCCTCCGTAAAAGTGCAAAACAATGTTTCCCAGGCTAACGCCAGCCTCCCTGCCGAAGTCCGGGAATACGGCATAGTAACCAAAAAAGCCGCCGCCGATATGTCGCTGATCGTTACTTTCTATTCCCCGCAGGGTACGCACGACAGTACCTTTTTGTACAATTATGTAAAAATATATGTGCTTGACGCGATAAAGCGGGTCAACGGCGTCGGCGACGTCATGGTCTTCGGTTCCGACCTGGCCAGGCGCATCTGGATTAACCCCGACCGGCTGGCGGAACTTAACCTTACGGTCAACGATGTAATCGCCGCCGTACAAGATCAAAACATGCAGGCGGCGGCCGGCACGATCGGCGGCATGCCCGTGGACAGCAAGCAGGAAGTGCAGTATACCGGGCGAGCGAGAGGGCGGCTGGAAAGCATCGAGGAATTTGGCGACATCATCGTCAGGGCCAATCCCAACGGTTCCTTCATATTTTTGAAAGACCTGGCCCATATCGAAAACGCCGGCCGGGTACTGACCTTCGATTCCAAACTCAACGGAAAGAACGCGCTTGGATTGGCCGTGCAGCTTACCAGCGACGCCAACGCCCTAAAGACCATCGGCGAAGTAAAAGAAACGCTGGCGCGCGCGGCCGCCGATTTGCCTCCCGATGCGGAATACGCCGTAGTAGTTGACAATACCGAATATATATCGTCATCTCTGGAAGAAGTCGCCATGACCTTTTTTGAAGCGCTTTTTCTGGTAATCGTCATAGTGTTCGTCTTCCTGCAAAGCTGGCGGGCAACGCTTATCCCCATACTGGCGGTGCCGGTTTCGCTCATCGGCACTTTTGCCTCTTTCGTGGCGCTGGGCTTTACCATAAACACTTTGACCCTTTTCGCCATGGTCTTGGCCATCGGCCTGGTAGTTGACGATGCGATCGTCGTGATTGAAGCGGTCGAGCATCACATGCGGGCAAACAACCTCAGCCCGCGCGAAGCCACCCGCCGCGCCATGGCCGAAGTTTCCGGGCCGGTTGTGGCCATCGCCTTTGTCCTTTCGTCGGTATTCATACCGGTAGCTTTTCTGGGCGGCATGCTGGGCGTTCTGTACCGCCAGTTCGCCCTGACCATCGCCATTTCCGTGGGGCTTTCGGCTTTCATCGCCCTTTCTCTGACCCCCGCCCTGTGCGCATCGCTTTTAAAGCCGCACAAGGAACAGGCGGGCGGATTTTTGGGCGGGTTTTTCACAAAGTTCAACGCCTGGTTTGAGCGCATGACCGAATCTTACGGTCAAACCGTGCAAAAACTCATCGGATGCGCCAAATATGTGGTCATATTCCTCCTGATCGTATTCGCCTTTACGGGCGTGCTCGTCAAAACCGTGCGCTCCACTTTCATTCCGGAAGAAGATCAGGCTTTCGTCATAGCGTCCGCCAGCCTGCCGGACGGAGCCAGCATGAACAGGACGATAGACTTTATGGACCGCTTCGGCAAGGACGTGCAAACCATCCCCGGCGTAAAGCAGGTAATGGCGATTTCCGGGTTTGACGTTTTATCCGATGGCGCCAAAACCAGCGCCGGCACCATGTTCATCAGCCTTACCGACTGGTCGGAGCGCAAAAGCGCCGCTATGCGGATAAACGCTATCATCGCCCGTGTAATGGAAAAAGCGCACAACTATCCCGAAGCGTCCGTAATCGCCATGAACCCGCCGTCCCTGCCCGGCCTTGGCATGGTCGGGGGCTTTACGATGGTGTTGCAGGACATCGTCGGCCACGGCGACGAAGAAACCGCCGCCGCGCTCGACAAGCTGCTTTTGGCCGCCAACACCCGCACCGCCGGCGTAACCGGCGTCTATACCACCTACAGCGCCAAAGCGCCGGCCATAGAGTTTGAAGTCGACCGCGAAAAAGCAAAGGCGCTGGGCGTGCCGCTAAAAGACATATTCGATGCCATGCAGGTCAATTTCGGCGGCGCGGAAATTAACGACTTCAATCTCTTCGGCCGCGCCTACAGGGTATCCATACAGGCCGCCTCCCCTTACCGCGGCGAAACGGAGGCTTTGCGCTTCATTTACGTCCGTTCGGCCAATGGCGCCATGATTCCGCTCAATACGCTCGTTACGCCAAAGATAACCACCGCGCCGTCCAACATCTCCCGTTTCAACGCCGCCCGCAGCCTGCCGGTAAACGGTTCGGTCGCGCCCGGCTACAGTTCCGGCCAGGCCATAGCGGCCATGGAGTCTTTAGCCGCGGCTGAACTGCCGCCCGGTTTTGCCGTGGAATGGTCCGGGCAAAGCCGCGAAGAGAAAAAAGCCGGCGCCGCCGCCGAACAAATAATGGCCCTGGCACTGGTCTTTGTGTTTCTGTGCCTGGCGGCGCTTTATGAAAGCTGGTCCGTCCCTTACGCCGTTCTTTTGTCCGTCCCCACCGCCATCTTCGGCGCGTTTTTGTCGCAATACGCCGCCGGCCTGGAAAACAGCGTTTATATGCAAATCGGCGTCATCGCCCTGATCGGCCTGGCCGCAAAAAACGCCATACTCATCGTCGAGTTCGCGAAGGTAAGAGTAGATAACGGCATGCCGCCGCTCATAGCCGCCATTGAGGCTTCAAAGCTCAGGCTGCGCCCCATTCTTATGACTTCGCTCGCCTTTATCATCGGCTGTATACCGCTGATAGCCGCCAGCGGCGCCGGGGCGGGGGCGAGAAACGCCATGGGCACGGCGGTCGTGGGCGGCATGACGATCGCCACCTCTTTGGGCATTTTCATCATACCAGTGCTTTTTGTCATCGTGGAATGGATCACGGAAAGGCTCGGGCTGCGCAATAAAACAGGCGGCGCCCCCGAGCATAATCCGCCGCCCCGGGCGGACTAAGCCGCGCGGCGCCCGCTTTTTGCCCTAAGAACCATCCCCGGCCGGCAATGCCGGCCGGGGATGGTTCTTTATGTTTTCGGACGCCTTTTCCACCGAACGATATTTTACCTGTTTTTCACAAAACCCCGCGTTTGCTTTTTACATCGGGCGAATATACTTTGAATATGCCGGGGCGGAACTGTCCGCCCGGAATAAACAGGGAAAGAAGGGGTAATTATGCACAGGTTACTAAAAGCAGGTATTTTATTGCTGGCGCTGTTCACGTTGTTCGCGGCATTTTCCCGGGGGAAGGCGCAAGCGGCCTTTGAAAGGGGCAAAAGCATAACGGTGGTTTCCCGCGAGAGCGGCAGCGGCACCAGGGGGGCTTTTATTGAGCTATTGGGGATCGAGGCCAGGACGCCGGACGGCGCGCGCAAGGACATGACCACCAAAGAGGCGATCATCGCCAATAAAACCGACGTAATGATTTCCAATGTGGCCAACGCCCCTTACGCTATCGGCTATATCTCGCTCGGATCGCTAAACAGCAGCGTCAAAGCCTTGATCGTCGACGGCGTGGCGGCTACCACCGGCAACGTGAAAAACGGCTCGTACAAGATTTCGCGCCCTTTCATGCTGGCGACCGGCAGCAACCTAAGCGCCCTGGCCGGTGATTTCATCGGGTTCATCCTCTCCGCCGAAGGCCAAAAGGTCGTCTCGAACGGCTACATCCCCGTAAACAGCGCGGCCGCCGCCTACAAAGGCTCAAGGCCGTCCGGCAAAATAACGGTCGCCGGTTCTTCTTCCGTAACGCCGATCATGGAAAAACTCAAAGAAGCCTATATCGCCTTAAATCCCGCCGCTGCCATCGAAATTCAGATGAGCGACTCCACGTCCGGGATGCTGGCAGCGATAAATGGTTCCTGCGACATAGGCATGGCGAGCCGCGATCTTAAAAGCAGCGAATTGGAGCGGCTTAAAGCCATCCCCATCGCCCTTGACGGCATAGCCGTGATCGTCAACCGGGAAAATCCCGTCAGCGGCATGACCAGCCGCCAGATCAAAGATGTTTTCACCGGCGCGCTCGAATATTGGAGCCAGATCGGTGAATAACCGTAAAGAACACTTTATGCGGGCAGTTTTCATTTGTTCAGCGCTGACCTCTGTTTTAGCGGTCGCGCTGATCTGCCTGTTTTTGTTTGCCAACGGCTTGCCGGCGATCTGGGAAATAGGGCTGGGCAACTTCTTGTTCGGCGAAGAGTGGGCGCCTAACGATGTGCCGCCGTCTTTCGGCATCTACCCCATGATCCTCGGCAGCGTTTACATCACCGGCGGCGCTGTTTTGCTGGGAGCGCCCATCGGCGTGCTGACGGCGGTATTCATGTCCAAGCTGTGCCCAAAAGGGCTTTGCCGCTTTCTGCAGCCGCTGGTGGAACTGTTGGCCGGCATTCCCTCGATCGTTTACGGTTTCTTCGGCATTGTTACGATAGCGCCGCTGATCAGGTTCTTTTTTGGCGGCAGCGGCAGCAGCATACTGACCGCGTCCATCCTGTTGGCGCTAATGATCCTGCCGACCATCATCTGCATTACGGAAAGCGCCCTGAACGCTCTGGCGCCCGAATTGTACGATGGGGCGGCGGCGCTTGGCGCGAGCCGGGAGCGAATAATTTTCGCCGTGCTGCTGCCGGCCGCGAAATCGGGGGTGCTGGCGGCCATTGTGCTTGGAATCGGCCGAGCCGTCGGGGAGACTATGGCGGTGATCATGGTCGCGGGCAACCAAGCGCGCGCGCCGGTGGGGATACTGCGGGGCGCGCGCACCCTCACCGCCAACATAGTCCTTGAAATGGGCTACGCGGCCGACCTGCACAGGGGGGCGCTGATCGGAACGGGCGTCGTGCTGTTTGTCTTTATACTCATTATCAACCTTTTGTTTTCTTCTTTGCAAACCGGAGGGCAAAAATGACAAAAAAACCATGGGACTTGTTTTATTTCACCCTCTCTTGCCTGTCCGCCTTTTTTACTTTTGCCGCCCTGTTTTTCCTGATCGGCTATGTCGCGATAAACGGCGCGGCTTACATAACGCCGTCTTTGTTCGCGTTTTCTTATAATACGGAAAACGTGTCGCTTTTCCCCGCGCTTTTGACCACCATTTTCATGATAATCCTTTCGCTCGCCGTAAGCGCGCCGATAGGCATATTTACCGCCATTTACTTGGTCGAGTACGCCAAGCGGGGCAACCGGCTCGTGCGCGTCATCCGCGTAACGATGGAGACCTTGGCCGGCATACCCTCAATCGTCTACGGCCTGTTCGGGATGCTTTTTTTCGTCATCTGGCTGGGTTGGGGGTTTTCCTTGCTGGCCGGGACATTTACGGTTTCCATAATGATTTTGCCTTTGTTGGTGCGGACAACCGAAGAAAGCCTCAAAGCCACGCCCGACATCTACCGGGAAGGCGCTTTCGGGCTGGGCGCGGGCAAGCTGCGCACGGTGTTTAAAGTCGTGCTGCCGTCGGCCGCGCCCGGCATACTCGCGGGCGTGATTTTGGCCATCGGCAGGATCGCGGGCGAAACCGCCGCGCTTATCTACACGGCGGGGACGGTGGCGCAAATACCGCAAAATCTTTTTTCGTCCGGCCGGACATTGTCCGTACACATGTACGCCCTCTCCAGCGAAGGGCTCTACAGCGGCCAGGCCTACGCCACGGCGGTCATACTCCTGCTGACGGTGATTTTGCTGAACTTTCTGGCGGCAATAATGACAAAACAGATCAAAAAGGACTGAACCGCATGGACAAATTTAATTTAAGCAACGTGCAGTTGTGGTACAATAATTTTAAAGCATTGCACAACATTTCCATGGACATCGCAGAAAACGAAGTTACGGCCTTCATCGGCCCGTCCGGCTGCGGCAAATCCACCCTGCTCAAAAGCCTCAACCGCCTCAACGACTTAGTGGACGGCTGCAAAATCAGCGGCAGCATAAGGCTTGACGGCAAAGACATTTACAAAGACCCTGACGTCAACCGCCTGCGCAAAAGGGTCGGCATGGTATTTCAAAAGCCCAACCCCGTCCCCATGACCATTTATGACTATATCGCTTTCGGGGCGCGCACGCACGGGATAACGGCCAAGCGCAAACTTGACGAGGTCATTGAAAAAGCCCTGCGGGACGCGGCTATTTGGGACGAAGTAAAAGACCGACTGCACAAAACTGCCCTCAGCCTCTCCGGGGGACAGCAGCAGCGGCTGTGCATCGCGCGGGCACTGGCCGTGTCGCCGGAAGTCATCTTGATGGACGAGCCGACCTCCGCCCTCGATCCCATATCCACCGCCAAAATCGAAGATCTGGCGGTGGACTTAAAGAAAAATTACACCGTCGTCATCGTTACCCACAACATGCAGCAGGCGGCCCGCATATCTGACAAAACGGCCTTTTTTCTCCTGGGCGTTTTGGTGGAATACGGCGCTACCGAACGAGTATTTTCCGTCCCCAAGGACAAAAGGTGCGAAGACTACATCACGGGGAGGTTTGGGTGATGCGCGGAAAATTTGAAGAACAACTGTCCATTTTAAGCGCCATGCTTACGGAAATGGGCGCGCTGGCGGAGACGGCGATCGCCGCCAGCGCGGAAGCGCTGGAAAAACCGGACGCCGCGCTCGCCGGACAGGCGATCGCCCTTGACCAGGACGTCGACAATAAAACAAAGGAAATAGAGAGCCTGTGCCTAAAGCTACTGTTGCATCAGCAACCCGTGGCCACAGATTTGCGGCTCATATCCTCGGTGCTCAAGATGAGCACCGACTTAAAGCGCATAGGCAACCAGGCCGTAAACATCGCGGAACTGGCCGCCGCCCTGAACGAGCCGCCCTACAGCGGCAAACTTGAATATGTGCTGCGCATGAGCGAGGCCGCCCAAAAAATGGTTACAGGCTGCATAGACGCGTTTGTGCACAAAGACGCGCGGCTGGCCGAACAGGTCATTGCCTATGACGACGTGGTGGACGATCTGTTCGCGAAAGCCAGGCTCAACCTCATCGAGTTGATCAGAAAAGACGGCGGCGGGGCGGAACAGGCGATAAATTTGATCATGATCGCCAAGTATCTGGAAAGAATCGGCGATCACGCCGTGAACATCGCGGGCTGGATCATATTTTATATAACAGGCGGCCCGGCCGGGCAAAAAGAGCAAAAGGCAACCTAAGGGGCGGTGCGCCATGCCGGCGAAAGCGGTTTTCATTGAAGACGACGAAGACATACGCGATCTTGTCCTTTATGCCTTGAAGTCGCATGGCTTTTTGTGCGAAGGCTTCGAGAGCGGGGAGCCTTTTTTCCGAGAGCTGGAAAAAAGCGCCCTCCTGCCTGACATCATCTTACTGGACATTATGCTGCCGGTCTGCGACGGTTTTCTCATACTGAAAAAGCTGCGCGCGCACAGCCGCTACCGTACCGTACCGGTCATCATGCTGAGCGCCAAAAGCAGCGAATTTGACAAGGTAAAGGGCCTTGACCTCGGCGCGGACGACTACATAGCCAAACCCTTCGGCGTAACCGAACTCGTCGCACGCGTCAACGCCGTCCTGCGCCGAACCGGCGCGCACGAAAAAGACGACGGCCCGCTCGTTTACCAAAACATTGTGCTGGACAGCAAGCGGCACTTTACCGCCGTGGACGGGCACAAAATTTCGCTGACCTTTACGGAATTTGAACTGTTGCAATACCTCCTGCTGAACACGGACATTGTCCTTAGCCGGGACAAACTCATGGAGATGGTATGGGGGCAGGAATTTGAAGGCGAAAGCCGCACGGTCGACGCGCATATCAAATCGCTGCGGCAAAAAATGGGCGCGGCCGGCAAACACATAAAGACCGTACGCAATGTTGGGTATAAAATAGGAGAATAAAATCCTTGCAAAAGCGCATCTTCTGTTTCATGGTTTTTTCCGCCGTTTTTATGCTGCTCTTTTTCGCCGTGTCTTTAAGCGCGGTTTTCAGCGGCCGCTTGGAAACGCAAATTAAAGAAAGCTTGAAAACCCTTCGCCTATCTTACATTGATCCTACGGGAAAAGTAATATTTGACAATTTTGCCGATCCCGGCAGTCTTGACAGCCATAAAGACCGGGAGGAAATAATTGATGCCGCGCGAAAAGGTACAGGCAGCGTCAGCCGCTTTTCCGAAACCTTGGGCAAGGTTACGCATTATTACGCCGTGGCGCTTCCGGGCGGCAACATACTGCGCTTGGCGGTTACGGCCGACCTTATCGACAAAATGGCCTGGAGCTTTTTCCCCGCGCTTGTCGGCTGCCTGCTGCCAGCCGTTTTTGTTTCTTTCGTCCTGTCCCGCTGGCTCACCGGCAAAATCGTCGGCAAAATAGACCGCATCGACATAGAAGCCGAAGAAACGGACACTTACGATGAATTTTTGCCTTTTTTGCGAAAAATCGCCGCCCAGAAAAAAGAAATAGCGGAACACTTTGCGGCGCTGGAGACCAAAACAGCCATTTTGCGGACGGTTACCGACAACATGCGGGAAGGCCTGTTGATCGTCGACAGAAAATCAACGGTCGTCATGGCCAACAAAAGCGTTGCCGGCCTTTTCGGCGATCCTTGCCCCCCCGGGAAAAACATCATACAGCTTTGCCGCGACACCGGATTCCTCGAGAGGCTGAAAACCTGCCTGGCCGGGCAGGAGACCCAAACCGTCCTGCGCCGCGGCCGCAAAACATACAGCGTTTTCTGTAACCCGATCCGCGAAGGGGAAAACAAGGGCGGCGCGGCCGTTTTGTTCATCGATACGACCGAATGGCACGCGGCGCAAGAGCAGCGCAAAGAGTTTTCCGCCAATGTGTCGCACGAACTGAAAACCCCGCTTACCACCATTAGCGCCCTCGCGGAAATGATTGCCGACCGGACGGCCAAAGAGGAGGACGCGCGGGTTTTCGCGCAAAAAATCCATGCCCAGGCCAAAAGGCTCATAAACATCATCGAAGACATAATAATGATCGCGGAATTTGACGAAGGGGCGGCGACAGGCGAATGCGCCGCTTTCGATCTTCGCGCGGTCGCGGAAGAAGCGGCCGCCGGCCTGAAAGAAAAGGCCGCCGGGCGCAGCGTGTCCATAAACATAAAAGACGGCCCGCCTTTTTACATAGCGGCCAACCGGAACATGCTTGACCGGCTTTTTTACAATCTGATCGATAACGCCGTCAAATACAACCGGGAAGGCGGCCGGGTGGACATAGAATTGTCGGATGAGAACGAATTTTGCCTGATAACCGTTGCCGACACCGGCATCGGCATACCGGCGCGGCACATCGGCCACATATTCGAGCGTTTCTACCGGGCGGATAAATCCCGCTCCAAAAAGACCGGCGGCGCCGGGCTCGGCCTTGCCATAGTAAAACATATTGCGGAAGCGCACCAGGGCAAAATCGATATTGACAGCGTCGAAAACGAAGGGACGCGCATAACTTGTTTTATTCCCCGGGACGGCCACCGCCCGCGCGCCTGAAAAGCAAACGCTCCGCGCCAATCCGCCCTTGCCGGCGGGAAAATCGGCATTGGCAATTTCGGCCGGCGGCATAGTTTGGCAAAAAGTCCCTTGGGTCGGCCACGCAAACTGTTGCGCGAGCCTTGTTAATGGTGGCGGCGGCAAACAAAATGGCGGTTCGATGGGCAATAAACGCGCTGGGGGCGAAGCCGTCCGCGAAAAGCTTGCGGGCCTGTCAGTCCTTTTTCTTTGGCAACGGCACGGCAAAGATTTGCGCCTCCCTCCGCCTGGCCGATAGCGGGAACTGCGCGGGCAGGGGGTTTTTCTTTCTCCCGCACGGTGAACGGGCGAGGTGTTTTTATTTGACAATACGGCGCAATTTATATATTATGATAGCGTAAACATATAGCGGCAAAATAAGAAAGTTCGGCTGGTTCGTTTCCTTGGGCGGCGGCAGGGATTTGGCCGTCTGCGGCCGCCTCTTTCGGGCGGGGCTTCGCGCCGCTTGCAAACACAAATACAAATAAAAAAGGCTTCCGGCCAAAGTCGGAAGCCGCATTTTTTCTGGTCGGAGCGGCGGGATTTGAACCCACGGCCTCTACCACCCCAAGGTAGCGCTCTACCAAACTGAGCCACGCCCCGATTAACAAGGTTTATTTTAACTTTTTTCCGCCCCGCTGTCAAGAAATTCAAACAACATAAGCGCCCCCTAAGTCAAAGCCGAGTATGTGCCAGACAGCCGTTTTGCCGAACCGGGCAAATTCGGCGCACATTTTTTCCCCAATCATTTCGGCGTCAGCTTCTTTGGGCACAAAGGACATCAGAGCCGAACCCGAGCCGCTGATGAAACTGCCCAACGCGCCGGCTTTTTCGGCCGCCGCAAAGACATTTTCCATGCCGGGGATAAATTTGCCGCGATAGGGCTGATGGAGCTTGTCTTTTAAAGCAAAGCGCAAGAAGGAGACATCGCCTTTGGCGATGGAAGCGGCCAAAAGCGCGGCCCGGCCAATGTTAAAGACCGCGTCCCGATAGGCGGCTTTCTCCGGCAGGGCGTCCCTGGCCAGTTTGGTCGGCAGGGGAAAATCAGGCACCGCCGCGACCATCCGTATGCCGTCAGGCGGATCCAGCCGCATACAACGCGGTTTGCCGTTTTCCATAAAACTTATGGTAAAGCCGCCGTATATGGCTGGCGCCACGTTGTCCGGATGCCCTTCCATTTCCGTCGCAAGCTCAAATATCCTCTCGCGCGAAAGCTTCCCCCCCGCAAGGGCGTTAGCGGCCGCCATGCCGCCGACGATAGCTGCGGCGCTGCTGCCCAAGCCCCGCGACATGGGTATGCCGTTGTGCATTTTTATGTCAAGCCCGGGCCGGTTCCAGTCCGCTTCCCGCAATACGCGCCTGATGGCCATGACCGCGAAATTTTTTTCGCTCGGTTTTAGAAATTCCTCCCCCTGCCCGGTAACGGCAAGCCTGATTCCGGGAAGGCCGCCGCAGGAAAGGGTAAGGGTATTGTAAATGGCGCACGCCAGGCCGATAGAGTCAAAACCTGGGCCGCAATTGGCACTTGTAGCCGGAACTTTTACCGTTACTGTATCAGGCATCCCCATTCCTCTTGTCACGCGAATTCATTGTCCTCCACCCGGATGGCCGCGCATATTTTATCGACAGACGGCAATGCTTTCAGGGATTGCAGAGCGAGGGAAAGATTTTTGTAGCACACTTTGTGAGTTATTACGACAAGTTCGGCGCAGGCGCCGATAGTGGATTTTTGCAGGACCGTGCGCAAGCTTACGTCGTTATGGCCGAAGGCCGCCGCTATGGCCGCCAGCACGCCCGGCTTGTCGGTTACGAGCATACGGGTATAAAAGGGGGTTGCCACGATGTCTTGCGAGCATACGGGCTTTTCGTCAAAACATGTGCAAAGTATCCGGCCGGCGCTGCCACTTGCTATGTCACGGGCGATGTCTATTATATCGCCGCAGACGGCGCTGGCGGTCGCCCTGCGCCCCGCCCCTTGGCCGTAGAACATTACGTCCCCCACGTAATCGCCCGTTACGAAAATGGCGTTGAACACGCCCTTCACATTGGCCAGGGGATGTTCTTTCGGCAAAAAGGCCGGATGCACCCGCACATCTATCCCATGTTCGGGCAGATATTTGGCGATCGCCAGAAGTTTGACCGCATAGCCGAGTTCGGCGGCGTATTTTATGTCCCGCAGATCCACCGATTGTATCCCTTCAACGAATACGTCATCCAAAGCGACTTTCGTGTTAAAGGCGATCGAGGCGAGTATGGCAATTTTGCGCGCGGCATCCAGCCCGCCCACGTCGGCGGCCGGATCCTTTTCCGCGTAACCTTTTTCCTGGCTTTCTTTAAGGGCGGCGTCATAATCAAGGTTTTCATCGATCATTTTGCCCAGCATGTAGTTGGTCGTGCCGTTGACTATGCCCATTACCGAATGGATGCCATTAGCGGCCAAGCATTGCTTGAGCGGCCGGATGATAGGTATGCCGCCGCCGACCGATGCCTCAAACATCATATCGACGCGTTTTTTCTCCGCCAGCTCCAAAAGTTCGCGGCCGTGGGACGCAATGACGTCTTTGTTGGCGGTAACCACGTGCTTGCCGTTTTCAATCGCTTTGGCCATAAACGACCTAGCCGGCTCAACGCGGCCAATCAGCTCAACGACTATTGATATTTCCGGGTCGTTGACGATGTCGTTTATTTCCTGCGTTACAATGTAGCCTTCTTCCGCCAGTTCTTCAGCCAGCGCCGGATCTTTTTCCAGAACGGTTTTCAATTTGATGCGCGTCCCGGCTTTTTGCGCTATCGCCAGCGCGTTTTCCCGCAAAAGGCCGATCACCCCGCGCCCTATGGTGCCCGCTCCCAGTAGTCCCACGTTGATTGTTGTGTCTATGCGCTTTTTATACATTTTTTCACTCCGTTTCCCCCAAGAAATCAATCGGCATCCTTATATTTATATGTATCCGAGCACTTCCAGCTTTTTTACGCCATCGAGCGTCCTGATTTTGTCCAGCAGGGCTTCCAGCTCCAATTTTAAATTGGCCGTTTCCATAGTAAGGTTGATGTTCGCCACGCCGTGCGAGGGAATGCTTTGGTTTATCGTTATGACGCTGCCCAAATCGGCCGCCACGGCGTTTAAAACGCCGGACAGGGCTCCCGGCTTGTGTTCAAGCAGGATGGAAAGGCTGACGATCTTCTCCCGGCTGGCGTCAAAAAACGGAAGCACGCAATCTTTATATTTGTAATAGGCGCTCCGGCTTAGCTTTATCTTGTCCGCCGCTTCGTTGATCGTTTTCGCGCCGCCGGCCAGCAACAGTTCCTTAATTTTGATGGTTTTCTTGATCGCCTCGGGAAGTATCGTTTCCTTCACTAAATAGAATTTTTCCTGCCCCTGCACCCGCGCCGCCTCCCCGTTCATGGCAAAAGTATCTTTTTCTTCCCCCGAAAGACATTATAGCATTTATGTTTATATTAACGCAAGAAAAAAACAAATGCTCCTGGCTATTTGTTTCACGAAAAACAGCGCCGGTTTTCCCTGCCGTTGTCGTTTGCGGCATCCGCCGGCGCGCTCATCCTTCCGATTTGCTGCCGCGGTTCATCAAGTCCGCTACGGCCGCAGAAATGTCTTTGCCTTCATAGATAACGTGGTACAGTTCTTTTGTAATCGGCATTTCCACAGACAATTCGGCGGACAGGGCATAGGCGGAGCTTATCGCCTTTATCCCTTCCACTACCATATTGGTCCCGGCCAAAATGTCCTCTACTTTGCGCCCCTTGGCAAGCTGCTCGCCCGCCCAGCGGTTGCGGCTGTGTTTGCTGGTGCAGGTCGAAATGAGATCGCCCATCCCGGCCAGGCCGAGAAAGGTGGCGGGGTTCGCCCCCAGCGCAACGCCCAGGCGCGATATTTCCGCAAGCCCCCGCGTCATGGCGGCGGCTTTTATATTGTCTTGGTAGCCGAGGCCGTTTAAAAGCCCGAGCGCGATCGCTATGATGTTTTTTAAAGCGCCGCCCAGTTCGACGCCCGTTATGTCTTTATTGGTATAAGCGCGAAAATAAGGCATCGATACCGCCGCTTGAATTTGCTTCGCAATGTTTTCGTCCGCACAGGCTACGACCGTAGCGGTCGGCTGCCGGGCGGCCACTTCATTGGCGTGGTTGGGGCCGGACAAGGCGGCCACGGCTGCCAGCGGGCACTCGGAACCGATGATTTGCGACATGCGGCAAAAAGTGCCGTCTTCCAGTCCTTTGGCGCAGGAGACGATCATTTGCCCCGGCGACATTTCCTGGGAAAGCCGCCGCGCCATAGGGCGCAACGCTTGCGAGGGCAGGGCGCAGATTATCAGGTCTGCCGGCAGGACGGCGCAAAGATCCGCAGTCGCCTCAAGGTTGCCGGGCAAAACAACGCCTTGCAGGTAACGGGGGTTTTGCTTCCCAGCGTTTATGTCCTTTGCCAGTTCGGCGCTGCGCGCCCAGAGTTTAACCGCGAGAGCAGGTTTTTCCGCCAAAAGTTTTGCCAGGGCCGTGCCCCAACTGCCCGCGCCCAATACCGCGACTGTTTTTATCATCGCTTGCCTTTCGCGCTTTTAAATTTTTCCAAGCTGCCGGGAGTTATCTTCGTTTCCTGTCCCCGCAGAAGCCTTTTCATATTCTCTTTGTGCCTGGCAATGACAAAAAGCGCGGCAAGCAAGCTGAAAACAAAAAGCCGCCAAGGGTATTCCAGATACCAGGCAAAAGCCGGCACCAGCGCCGCCGCGCCCACCGAAGCCAAAGAAACATATCTTGTGAAAAAAACGATCGCCGCCCAGACGGCGAACACCATCAAAGTAAGTTCAGGCATCAAAGCCAAGATGACGCCAAGCCCGGTAGCCACGCCCTTGCCGCCTTTAAAATCGGAAAAGAGCGGGTAGCTGTGCCCGATTATCGCCATTACGCCGCCGATTACGGAGGCCGTCTCGTCGCTCGCAAAATAAAGAGCCGACAGCGCGGCCAGCGCGCCTTTGCCCATGTCCGCCAGCAGCACGGCCAGCGCCGGTTTAGGGCCAAGTACGCGAAACATGTTGGTGGCGCCAAGATTTTTGCTGCCGTATTTCCTTATGTCAATGCCGCGCAAATAACGGCCGACCAAAAGGCCGCTCGGTATAGACCCCAAAAGATAGCCAAGTAAGGCCGCTGCCAAATATTGCATAAAAATCCCCTTATGCGTCCCCCGGCCAAAAACGCGGCGCCTTTGCGAATTTTGCCGTGCCGCTTTGCGCAAAACTCTCGCCGGACGTTTTGCCCGTTTGCCTTTTTGCGCCGCGCACGGCGGCAAACCAGCCCGCAAAACTCAGCCATGTTTTAAGCGGGAAAAGTATCAGATACTGTTGACACTGCCGTTCAACGCCCATCTTTTGGCAAATTATCCGCCATGCTTTGCCCTAAAGCCGATAGGGGTTAGCCCGCGTTTTGTGCCGCGCCTGGCGAAAAATTCGCTCCAAATCCGAACATTTCGCGGGGCAGCGTTAACAGGCCCTATTTATTTTCGTCTCGTCCGCGGATTATTATATGGATAGGCGTCCCTTCAAAGCCAAAAGCGTCGCGCAGCTTGTTTTCCAAAAAACGCTGGTAGGAAAAGTGCATGATAGCGGGATCGTTGACAAAAAAAACAAAGGTCGGCGGCTTGGTTTTGACCTGCGTCGCGTAAAGTATTTTAAGTTTCACGCCGCGCTCGGAAGGCGGCGGATTGGTGGAAACGGCATCCCCGATCACTTGGTTCAACACGCCGGTGGCGACACGCATGGAGTGCTGCTCGGCGACGTAATGGATAAGTTCCGGCAGGCGGCCGATCCGCTGGTTGTTTTTGGCGGAAACGTACACAATGGGGGCATATTGCAGAAAAATAATTTCTTTGCGCAAATTTTCCGTGTAGCGAAGGTGGGTCGAGGTGTCTTTCACCGTCAAGTCCCATTTGTTCACCACGATCACTACGCCTTTCCCCTCATCGTGGGCGTAGCCGGCAATTTTTTTGTCCTGTTCCGTAACGCCCTCCGCCGCGTCCAGCACCATCAGCGTAACATCGGCGCGGTCAACCGAGCGCAGCGACCTTATAACGCTGTATTTTTCCACAGGTTCGTCCACTTTGCTTTTTTTCCGCATCCCCGCCGTATCAATAAACAAAAACTTCATGCCGTTGCGCTGCACCGTCGTGTCTATGGCATCGCGGGTAGTCCCGGCCACATCGCTGACGATGGAGCGTTCGCTGCCGACGAGCGCGTTGAAAATGGACGACTTGCCCACGTTAGGCCGGCCGATGATCGCAACGCGAATGACATCTTCGTCCCGCTCGTCCTCGCCGCTTTCTTCTGCGGGAAATTTAGCGACGATCGCGTCCAGGAGGTCGCCGATGTTCAATTTGTTGGCGGAAGATATCGGTATCGGATCGCCCAGCCCCAGGCTGTAAAAATCATAGACCAAGGCTTCCTGTTTGGGTGAATCGGTTTTGTTCACGGCCAGTATCACGGATTTTTTCGCGCTGCGCAAGATAGCGCACACTGCCTCGTCCTGCTGCAAAAGGCCGTCGCGGGCATCAACCAGAAAAACGATAACGTCCGCTTCTTTGATGGCAATTTCGGCCTGCGCCCTTATATGCGCGAACATTTCATCTTTGCTGTCGCTTTCTATCCCGCCGGTATCGACCAGCATGAAGTCTTTGTCCAGCCATTGGGCGGGCGCGTACAGGCGGTCGCGGGTAACGCCCGGATTGTCTTCGACAATGGAGATTTTTTTGTTCGCGATCAGGTTAAACAGCGTAGATTTGCCGACATTCGGCCTGCCTACTATTGCTACGATCGGTCGTGGCATCATGCATCCTCACTCTCAATGATCAATCCCGTTGCGCGAATGAACGCCTTTGCCAAAATAATGGCGTGTTTCTTGCATTTCCGTCACAAGGTCGGCTAACTCGACTACTTCCGCCGGCGCCATCCTGCCTGTCAGAATTATTTCCGCCGGCTGCGGAAAAACTTCGCGCAAGAAACCGGCGACTTCTGCGGCCGGCAGCAATTTTGTTCCCATAGCTATATTTATTTCATCCAAAATAATCATGTCGTATTTTTGCGAAAGTATGGCTGCTTTTGCCATTTCCCAGCCCTCGGCCGCCATTTTTACATCGACAGGGTCAGGCGCCGCGAAATTGACGAAACAATCGCGCCCTGCTTGTTTTATTTCAAATCCCGGCAAAAACCCGGCCGCTTTGACTTCGCCGTATTCCGGGTCGCCTTTTAAAAATTGGATCATCAATGTCTTGAACCCATGCCCGGCGGCCCGCAAGGCCAGCCCAAGGCTGGCGGTGGTTTTCCCTTTGCCGTTGCCGGTATAGATTTGCAGCATGCCCTGTTTTTTTCCCAACATTGCCACCTCTTATCCGCAAAGCAGATTTTTCAGTTCGGACGCGTTCCAAGCGACTTCCACCCGGATGCCCGAAAGCGCGCGTTCCATTTCGTTCAAGGCCATATCGTCAAGAAAGACTTTTTCGGTTTCGCTTTTCAGGGCAACGCCCGGCAAGACAACGCGCCCAGGCTTTACGACAAGTTTGTTTATGCTCCGCAGGATGTCCTGCCCCGTAAGCAGCCCTGTTACAGTAACCGTATCACCGAAAAAATCATTTTCGACGGCCAGCAGCCGATGCCTGACCATAAACGCGGTTTCTATTTCCGCCATAACTTCCGCCAAGGCCGCCCGCGCCGATTTGCCGCAGACGACGCAGGCCTCCTCCGGCGCAGCGCCGGCATTTATCTTCACCGCGCGCCATTCGTCGAGAAACACGCGGCCTATGCCCACGCCGTTTTCATATTGCGCGAAACCGTCGTAACATTCGGCCGGCGGGAAGGGCTGCCCTGCCAGGACAAAAAATTCGTCGGACGGATATATAAAGTTTCGGCCGATATTTTGCCGACATTCTTTTTGCCAGCGAACTATCCGCTCTATTGTCCCCTGCGCCTCCCTGCCGGTAAAGGGGCGCAGCTTGGCGGCGGACGGAGGGCGGAACTTAGTCAGGCCGACCGGCACCGCCGCCACCGACAGGATGCCGCCATGCAAACGCAAAAGGTCGCGGTAGGTCGCGGCGAATATTTCCCCATCGTTTAAACCGGGGCACAGCACGACCTGCGCGTGAAACTTTATGCCGGCCCCCGCCAGCTCTTCTATGAGGCCAAGCGCGCCGGCGGCGGCCGGGCTGCCAAACAGCGTCCGGCGGACAGCCGCATCGGTCGCGTGTACCGAAAGATAAAGCGGCGACAGCTTTAAATTAATTATGCGGTTTTTATCTTCTTCTGTCAAATTGGTCAAGGTGATAAAATTGCCGGACAAAAAAGAAAGCCTGTAGTCGTCGTCTTTTATATACAAACTGCCGCGCATGTTCGGCGGCATTTGCGCGACAAAGCAAAAAACGCAGTTGTTGCGGCAGGTTTTTATTCCGTCAAAAACGGCGGCATGAAATTCCAGGCCGATGTTTTCGTCAATCGTTTTTTCTATTGTAACGAACCGTTCCCGCCCGTCGGCGGAGAGTATTTTTAACTCAAGTTCTTCATCGGCCAGCAAATAGCCAAGGTCGATGAGGTCTTTGAATTCACAGCCGTTTACCGACAAAAGGACGTCGCCCGGCAAAACGCCGGCGCAAGCGGCCAAACTGCCGGGCTTTACGGCCGCGATCGTTTTGTTTTTCAGCATAAATGCACCATGTTTGACGCGTACCGCCAAGACGCGAAATGTTGCCGCAAACTCCCGCCAGCGCGGGGAGTTTTCCAAGAAAGATACAACGAAAAAATTTATATTTTGAAAAAGTCCAGCAAGTGGATTTTTTCAAAACATAAAAATTGTAAACTTTATGGCAAGGTTGGTACGGCTAACAATAAAAAAATGAACTGCCGTTTAAATTAAAGCCGCTTTGGGGGACTATTTTTTATAGAGCATGATTATTTTGTGCTGGCAACCATGCTTGTGTTTTCATCCGTGGCATTTTCCACGTCGGAATTGGGATATATAAGCGTTGGCGTTATAAATATCAAAATTTCCGATTCGGCTTTGCTTTTATGTGAACTTTTGAATAAACTGCCGACTATCGGTTTTTTACCAAAAACCGGCACCCGCACAACGCTCTTTATTTCTTCCTGCTTGATTAATCCTCCTATGACTATTGTCTCCCCGCTTTTTATCTGCATAATGGTTTCAGCTTCGCGCGAACTTATTTTAGGCACAGTAAGTCCTTGCTGCGTCTCCTGTCCACTTATTATGTTTACAATGGTTTTTGCCTTGACATTAAGCAAATCGCCTTCGAGCAGTATCGGGGTAGCATACAGCTCTATTCCAACTTTTTTGTATTCTACTGTAGGATTACCATTATAATCTTTGGAAAATATAGGTATTTCATCGCCGGTGGAAAGATGTGCCTCGGTAGCGTTGGTTGTAATTAGGTAAGGTCTTGCGAGTATTTTGCCCCAACCTTGAGTTTCCTGGGCGGTAGCCACTATTCCGGCGGTAAATATTTTTGATATGCCGCTTTGGCTCATAATCTTTATATCGCCGATTTGTTTATTATATGAATAAGTGCCTTCACCATCCTGCCAAGAAATGCCAAATCTTCTTTCTTTGCTTTTATTCACTTCCAAAACTTTAAATTCGACTTTTATACTTGGCAAACGTTTGTCAAATTGATCAATAACAATTCCAATTCTCTTTAATGTGTCTTGCGTACCAGACACAAGAAGCCCACAAAGAATTCAAAACAATTTTTCCTTATCAGGACGAACTACAATGATATCTTATTTCAATACAAAAAATTAAAGGAAAGAAGACTTGTTTTGGGCCTTCTTTCCTTTTACGGACAAATACTTATTACGGCCAGTCAATATAGCGTCTATATCTAATAGTAATTGTATGTGCTATTTTAGTAGCACCTGACCATTGCCAAACGCCAAGTCCAAAACTGTTATCTACGGCGGGATTCTGAGTCAAATTAGCCCGATTAACCATGCCAGATATTTGATAAGTCTTTGTCGTTACATTTCCCGAAACACTACTGGAGATTTCAGTCACCTGTGAACTCGGCACGTTGCTGCCAAAAAGCGTAAATGTCGGGTTGGGGGTCAAGTCAGTAAATTTTACCTGAAACCGCAATACGTCGCCAGCTAAATATCTACCAGTTGGGAGAGAATTGCCTTGAACAGGTATATAATCGGCAGAAGTGGTAGTAGTAGAAATCCATTCAGGGGACACTTGGGTAATAAAAATAGTAGTAGCAGCTTCCGCGCCTGGGGCATCGACAAGCAAGAAATTTCCTAAAAACAAACTCAGACACAAACAAATTACTGCAAAAATTTTCTTCATTCATACTATTTGCCCTTATGTCTGCTTGTTTATTTCTATTTTTTGTATTTGTCATGGTTTTTCTCAAACATGTCCAGCACGACTTGGTAATAATCGGCTTCTGCCTTATAGCCTATCGTAAAATCCCCAAACGAAGCTGGGTCAGCCAAATATTGACGATACAGATCATTTAAATAATCTATCGCGCTTTCGATCATGGATTTAAAATCGCCAAACTGCTTGTTTATACCAGCTTTATCAAAGTTGATAAGCTGCTCCGTGCTAAGGTTGGTAAAAAAGCCATATCCGGCCGCTACTGCGTCCTTAGCGTTAGCAACCTTATAATAGTTAGGTTTTATTTCTTGGGCGGCCAATTCATCTATCGTTTCTATCCAAGCTTTTTTAACATCATCCGATGCGTGTATCAGGGGAAGGTAAACATCATATTCACTATCGCCAACGGGAAAATCCCTCATGATACTAAAGTAAAAATCTATTTGTTCTTGTGTAAGGTTTAATGGTTCTTCCGACACTCCGACCGGGCCATTTGAAATACTCGCCGCAACTCCCTCGTTAGCGTAAGCATCCAACAGATGGCTCACATTTGAAAGCCTTTCTGGCGCGTTAGCCTGCTGCAATTCACTTGTATTTGCAGGATTTTCCGTTACATCAACTTTCGTAGGCTCAATATTATTAATTTTTTTGCCTGTATAATTTTCCGGCAACAAGGAAAATCCTGCCGATTTTACGAAGCTGTCGCGCTTGCACGCAAACGTCCCCCCAACCTTGGCCGAAATATCGCTCGGCGGTCTTTGCGCATTGTACAAAAGGCCAATGTTTCGCTGTAAGCTCACGGCATTAATCACGCAGATCAACCTCTGAGTTTATTTAGCTATAGCTATGTTTAATTGTAATGCTAAATTTCGGCAATGTCAATACACTTTATGAAAGATGACATGGCATCGAAAATGCAAGTTTAATTGCCCACGATAGTTTTATCTGCTTACACTAAAGCTGCCCTGTAAATATCGTTGGCAGTTTTGTCCCCAGATCCTCCTTGAAAAGTTGCCCACCCGTTGTCCTACTATCTTAATGCCGCTGCCATAGTTAATCTTACACATCCCAATCGAAATACTTTCCAAATTCAGCGCCCTTTGAGCGGGTCAATGCCCCTGGCGTCAATCCATTGCCGGGCAAAGCCCGTAACAACCAGCGGTTTTTTCCGCAGCGCGTCAACAGAGGCGCAGCCTGTAAGCAAAAGCAACTTTCTACATTCGTCCAGGAGATTTTCTATTTTGGCGCACAGTCCATCTACGCCCTGCTCGGCCAGTATTTTCAGGAACATTCCGGCAATGCCCACGGCGCGGCCGCCGCAGGCCAGCGCTTTTATAATGTCCAAAGCCGTCCTTATTCCCCCGGAAACGATTATATCGGCGCGCCCATCGGTTATGTGCGCCACTTCAAGCGTACTCACGGCGGTATTGATCCCCCACCCGCGCAAGGCGCCGTCCAATGTTTTATCGGCGCGCGCCGTTTCGATCGCGATAAAGTTGCTGCCGCCCGCCCCGGCGACATTGAGGATTTTGACGCCGGCGCCGAGCAGCCGGGCAGCCGCTTCCATGGACATTCCGCAGCCAGTTTCCTTGACGATGACGGGAACCGGCAAAAGGGCGGCTATTTTTTCTATGTTGCTTAAGTAGCCGCAGAAAGCGCGGTCGCCTTCCGCCATGAAAAGTTCCTGCGCTACGTTAAGATGTATTTCCAGCGCCTGGGCCGACAGCATGTCAACCGCTTCCTTTGCTTCGGCGGGGGAAGCGTAAGCGCCGATGTTGGCAAAGATGACGCCGTCCGGGTTTTCTTTGCGCACTATCTCGTAGCTCGCGCGCGCCGCCGGGTTTTTGATGGCCGCGTACTGCGAGCCGACCGCCAGAGCGCAGCCGGATGCCTTAGCCGCCAGGGAAAGGGCGCGGTTGATCTCTATCACCCGTTCGTCGCCGCCGGTCAGGGCATCGATGATGATCGGATGTTCAAGCCGGATGTCCAGCAAATTTGTTTTCAGGCAAACATCCGAGAGCGCATGCCCCGACAAACAGTCATGCAGGACATTTATGTCGGCGAACCCGTTATCCGCCCGCTCGCCGGCCGTCCGCAAAAAATATTCTATGTGTTCCAGTTTGCGGGACTGTCTTAACATGCAAGCCTCCCCGGGCGGTCAGTCAAAAATCTTGTTGAGGTTGAACTTGCTGCCGATGGACGTTTTGAATTCGGAATTGTCGCCGATAAATTCTTTCATTTCCAGCCGGCCTTCTTCTTTTTTCGCTTTCGCTATGCTCAGGGAAACCTTTTTGTTTTTTTTGTCGATTTTGAGTATTTTAGCTTTTACTTCCTCGCCGGCCTTCAGGACGGATTCGGGGCTTTCGATATGTTCTTCGGCAATTTCCGAAACATGGACAAGCCCTTCCACCGCTTCGCCCAAAAGCACAAACGCGCCGAATTTGGTCATCTGGGTAACTCTGCCGCTGACAATCTGCCCTTCTTTAAAGCCGCTCACATTTGAAAGCCAGGGGTCTTCCAGCAATTCGCGCCGGCTTAAAGATATTTTCTTGTTTTCGGCATCGACTTTTTTTACCATGACCTCAATTTCTTCGTTTACGGAGAGAACGTCCGCCGGATGTTTGACTTTTTGCCAGGACATTTCGGAAACGTGCAAAAGCCCGTCCACTCCCCCCAAATCGATAAAAGCGCCAAAATCGGTAAGCCGCGACACGATGCCGGTGTATTTTTCGCCGGCTTTGATCCGGGCGTAAAACTCCGCCTCTTTCGCCGTCCTGTCTTGCTTTAGCAATTCGCGCCGCGACAAAATTATTTTTTTGCGCGGACCGTCCAGATTAAGTTCTATTACTTGCGCCGGGATTCTTTGCCCCACGAAAACAGAAAGATCGTCTACCCGTTCCAGCCCGAGATGCGAGGCCGGAATGAATCCGCGCAACCCGAACACTTCGCAGGTAACGCCGCCTTTTACCGC